>NZ_LWEY01001866.1:0-814 GCF_001634935.1 Oleiphilus sp. HI0043
AGTGTTGACTCAATAGACAAAGTTTTCGCTGGGTTAGAGTGAGTCAAAGTCATTGTGGCTTTAACGCTTATTTAATCCTGTGGTATTCGAGGCGATAAGTATGGCAAGTGTATCTTCGGTTGGAATTGGTTCGGGTGTTCTCACCAGTGAGCTAATTGATAATCTCGCTAATGCAGAGCGCGCTCCGGTTGAGGCTCGCCTAGATAGTCAAGAAGCTGAAATTAATGCTGAGTTATCTATCTTTGGGCAGATTAAATCAGCAGTTACTGATCTTCGTCTACCTGCTCGTACATTATCAAATCCCCAGTTATTTGAATCGAAAACTGTTTCTTCTGGAAGCTCAGCATTTTCCGCTACGGTTAATACAAGTGAAGCGAGTGCGGGTGTTCATACTTTAGAAGTCTCCGCTTTAGCTGTATCTCAAACATTAACAACGACAGAATTTAGTGATTCAGATACCACTGCTTTAGGTGAGGGTGCGCTTTCTATCGTGGTGGATGGCAAAACTACCAACGTAACGATTGATAACTCAAACAATACGCTCGATGGTATTGCTGCAGCAATTAATGCTGAAGAGGATGTGGGGTTGACTGCATCAGTCTTATATACCGGTACGGGCTATAAGCTAGTCTTTAACGCCGACGAAACGGGTCTTGATAAAACTATCGATATAAGCGTTACTGACACGGGTGATGCAAGTAATACCGATGCAAATGGCTTGTCACGTCTTGCTTATACCGCAGGTGCCACCAATCTGATTCAAAGCCAGCCTGCTGCAGATGCAGCATTTAAACTTAATGGTGTGTCAATTACT
>NZ_LWEY01001867.1:0-803 GCF_001634935.1 Oleiphilus sp. HI0043
CTTGAATGTCCTCAGGCATCCTAAAATTTTCAACTGACTCAATATCGGTTAGGTCTAATTCACCAAAAGCGGGAGAAACAACAGTAGGTGTAACAACAGTGCTTGATTCTATTTTTAGAGAGGGTGTAAACACATCGCCTTTAGATATATCCGCATTGCTTTCCTGACCGTCGCCTCCACCGCCACCACAAGCAGATAGGCTCAGAACACAAAGTAAAGTCAAGAGTAGTTTAATAAAGGATGGCATGCCTAGCTCCAATTATTTATTGTTATTTCCCTAGAGAGAGTCTGTTTGTTACGCCTATTCTAATATGAGCACTTTATGAACAGCAATTAATTATTCAGCAATGAAACTCTTTTGGTTGGTGTTGGCCAGGGCCTGACTCTCCTGTCGAAGTTATTTCGAATCAGGGACTAAAAGAGCCTATTCAAGCGGCTCCACAAGGTCTGCTATCCGAACAAAGCCAATGGAAGCAGGTGCTATATCATATCGCTAAATCCAACCCAAATGTAGCAACATAGAAACAATTNTAGACGATCACTAAACGCATGTAGTAACATTTATACATAAGATTGTTTTGGAGGTGAGCTATGTCTACATTAACCAGTCGAGAGTTTAATCAAGATACAGGCCGAGCCAAGAAAGAGGCGCTGTCTGGACCTGTGTATATTACCGATCGAGGGAAACCGTCTCACGTACTCTTATCTTATGAAGAGTACAAAGCTATGACGGAGAAGAAGGCGACGATTGGTGAGCTGCTTTCTATGGATGGGGTAGAGGATATCGAATTTACTCCGGGCCA
>NZ_LWEY01001868.1:0-780 GCF_001634935.1 Oleiphilus sp. HI0043
ACAGTCAGCGCAGTGAGCACTCGTGTATGCTGATTATCATCTTTACCTAAAAAGAAAGCGCCCGCACCAAGACTGACAAGAACCGCCAACAAGTTAATTAGTATTAGAATTTTATAAAAGCTCATGGGTCACCTTTTTTTAAGTCTTATTCTGATAGGCTTTGTTCTAGCTTCAGCGTAACAGAAAAATAATACTCAATGAACTGCGACTGACCATTAAATATGCCCTATTCTTTTCAGCCTAAGTTTTTCCTCTCTTTGTTTTGCACCCTAATGATGCTTGTTTTTTGTGCTTTGGGCCTTTGGCAATTGCAACGAGCTGATGAGAAACAGCAAACCCAATCCGAGCTTGAAGAATTGAGCATGCTGCCTCCCAGAAACTTAAACCTACAAAGCAACCATCTTAAATCGGCCTCCAAAGCCCTTGCGACGGGCCACTACCTAGTTAATGAGCAATTCTTATTAGACAATATTGTTCACAAGGGCAAACCAGGCTACTACCTAATGAGCCCTTTTTTACTAAGCAATCGAGATGAAGTTATTTTGGTGAACCGCGGATGGCTGGCCAAACAGCAAAACGGACTGCCTGAGTTCAAGACGCCAACTGAGCAATTAAGTTTACGCGGCATCCTCGCTCTACCACGCTCTAAGCCAGTCATCCTTGGGAGTATCGATCACCCTATTTCTGCTACGCCACCGCTGTGGTATTACATGGATATGGAAGTTTTTCAGCAGCAAAGCAGCTATAAAGCTCTTCCTTTAATTTTGCGACTTGCGCCCG
>NZ_LWEY01001869.1:0-873 GCF_001634935.1 Oleiphilus sp. HI0043
TATAAATTCGATCGCATCAGCCAGATTTGTAATGGCTGCAGTTTCAGTAATCTCAAAACAAATCATTTCCGGAGGAATCGTGCTAGCTGCAAACTGCCCTAGTATAAACTCAAGGAATGAATCATCACTTAAAGAGTTGCCAGACAAATTAATTGAGAAGCCATCAGATTTAGCAACAGACTCTTCATGTGTCTCCATCCAACGCAATACGTTATGTATCACCCAGCGGTCAACCATCGCCATTCGTCCAAAGTGTTCTGCTGCTTCGATCAACATAACAGGCGGCAATACCTGACCATTATCCCTAACACCCAAAAGAATTTCGTAATGAGGCTTGGCATTGGGGTCGGTGGTGATCGGACGAATTTCCTGACAGCGAAGTGTCAGCAATTCATCGAGATCCTGATCAAGCTTTTGAACCCACTCCAACATCTGATCACGCTTGTGCTGGTCTTTGTCTAGCGCTTCATACAGTACAACGCGATTTCGCCCATGCTCTTTAGCAGAGTCGCATGCGACACCCGCTTTTCGCATCAAGGTGTCGTAGGAGTCAATTTCAACTTCAAAATCGGCAACACCAATACTCACCGTCGTATTGATAGCATGGTCTTCCCAAGTAAAGCTTTGCGAACTGACTTCTTTACAAATATTTTCTGCTACATCGTTTGTCGTTTCAAGCGAACAATTGACCAAAATCATACCAAATTCATTACCACCCAAACGCCCGCAAAATGCATCTTCCAGGCCTTGTGCTTTAATGGTCTGAGCAACATGCTTCAATAAAGCATCACCAGCATGATGCCCATAGCTGGTATTGGTTAAATTGAACTTATCGACATCGATATAAATCAAAGTCGCTTTACTTTGATTAGT
>NZ_LWEY01001870.1:0-966 GCF_001634935.1 Oleiphilus sp. HI0043
GAAGCTTTTCATCTATTAGCCAAGCATCTTAGCTGCCGCTTCATCTGAAATTCCGCGCATGCGGCGCAGCATATAACGTTTTGCTTTGGCAAAGCTCTGTTCAATCGCGACACCACAATTTTCGCTCTCTACCGCTAGCTGTAAGTGCTCCCCTACACATGGGTGAATATTCAGCTCACAGTAGTAAAGAGCTCTATTATCATGTTCTTGTTGGCGTTCCTCTATCAACAGATTTACTGATTCAATATCAGTGTTAATGCCACTCAGGTGAAAGGAATAGTAAAGATCGACTGTTCTGCTCCAGTTACGCATTACGTGCTCACTTACATTTAGGTACAGCATAATTTCAACTCCGTGTTTTTTTACTATGCTAACGACCAACTACCCTAGGTATCCATAAGTTATTCACTCATAAATACTTCGAAGTATCCGAAGTATTTATGAGTGGCAATTTAAATCCATGCTTTCCCCCAGCCGTTTGGTTAAAGATCCAAAAAAAATTGATCAGTTTTTTTCGATCATATTGAGCTGAATATTCGACTTTTTCATAGCTAGGTAAAAGCATATAAATGTCTTCTCATCATTTAAAGCAAGGACCTACCTATGACAAAAGTTTTTCGAGAAATGGTTGAGCATGACGCAGCAGGGGGAATTCTATTAATTCTCGCGGCTTTGGCGGCACTCATCATGGCGAATACAGCTTTCAATGGTTTCTACCAAGGTGTGCTTAACTTACCCGTCACCATTCAATTCGGCTCCTTTGAAATTGCTAAACCGCTATTGCTTTGGGTCAATGATGGCTTGATGGCACTGTTCTTTTTCTTGGTCGGCCTAGAAGTTAAACGAGAAATTATTGAAGGCCACTTATCTTCAAAAGACCAGATAATACTACCTGCTATTGCCGCTGTGGCGGGCATCATTGCTCCCGCTTTAGTTTATGTTAGCTTAAATCAACAAAATCCGGCG
>NZ_LWEY01001871.1:0-691 GCF_001634935.1 Oleiphilus sp. HI0043
AGGGCAGTTGTAGATCAAGGAACGATAAGGCAAGGGACAATTGTGCTGCAGGAGCGGCTGAATAACTAAGGACAGTGGCAAAACAAGGATTTGTTCACGGATGTTCAATGGATACAATTAACTGATGGAACAGTAAAGGAAGCGCCTATTCTAGGGTATCGCACGGATTGCGATACCCATTCTATTTTCCCCTCTACGTCAATTCAGTCGCTAAGCTTTTACCAGACCAACTAAGCCCGCCACCATATACTCACTAATAATATTGATATAAGTCTCTAAATCTGTATCTTCTTGGCAATGCAAACCGCCATTCCAAATTGTACTAATCGCGCCATCAAAGGTCGCTTCTAAGCCCATCATTAAGTGCTCAATGGGCATATCAGGAAACATCCCACTCTTAATACCTGGCTCCAGTATTGAGCCAATGTAGGAGGCAAATAAATCGTCTAATTGGTCAAACTCGGCCCGTAATTCCGGGGTGAGGCGTTCTCTAAAGTCGACACGCTTACAATAAAACGAAACCCGCGCTTCAGCCGGATTATCAAGAAATTGCGCAAAGGAAGCGCGAATAATTTCACGAATGATATCTATTGCTTCTGAATGTGGTGGTAGCGCTTCGTAAGAGGCCAGCATACGACGCAAAAACGAGATTGAAATCTGAGCGTAAATCTCTTCTTTACAGGTAAAATGC
>NZ_LWEY01001872.1:0-713 GCF_001634935.1 Oleiphilus sp. HI0043
TGATCTTGACCAGGCTAACTACCAAAAAGACTTGTTTAATAGCATTGCAGGCGTTCGTATTATACAGACCGGTTCAACCTTGGGGCATAAAACCAGTATACGTATGCCTTCCAATACAGGGCCTTATTACTTGTTTTTACAGGATGGCATACCGGTACAATCCTCTGGCTTCTTTAACCATAACGGTTTGGCATACACCAACTTTAGTACGGCAGGGTCTGCAGAAGTTTTGAAGGGGGCAGGGACTGCATTGTACGGCTCCGATTCAGTTGCAGGTACTATCAATGTGATTTCCCAAGACCCAAGCTTAAGAGAAGGTTATACCGTCAAAACTGAAGCTGGTGCGCATGGCTTTTATCGTTTAGGCCTAGCAGGAAGCGCAAGCTTGAGTGATGACTCTTCAGTCGGCATTGATATATCGCATAGCGAAAACGATGGCTGGCGAGACCATACTCGCTCAAAACGAAGTGAAGCGAATATTACGCATTTTGTTTCCTTGAATGACAACAATAGCCTGAAAACAGTCTTTGCAATAAACACTACTGAGGCTGATCAGGCCGGTAGTTTAATTGGTTTGGATGCGCTGAAAAACGATACAGAATCGGTGGGTGATATAGAAGCTGCACTAGCTACCGGGATGGATATTCAGCGAAAATTTGATTTTGCCCGTTTGAGTACAGAATGGACGCACTTACTTAATGACGAGATTGAAC
>NZ_LWEY01001873.1:0-605 GCF_001634935.1 Oleiphilus sp. HI0043
TTTCGACTTTAGTGTGTCCGACTCCCCTTTAATGCAGTAAGCTCCCCATATTTGGGGTCAGAGTAAAAATGGCTGTTTTTACTCTGACTCCAATTTCTTATCTAATAATGATCGGCTCAAGGTCATAAAAATGACTGAAGAGATCCCTGCAGCGGCAAATAGCATACACATCACCATTATCTGATAGCGAGCGGCAATAAAAGGCGATACGCCAGAGAGTATTTGCCCCGTCATCATTCCAGGTAGCGAGACCAGACCGACGGCGAACATTGCATTGATATTTGGAATCATTGCCGTGTTGAAAGCCGTATTCCGTGCAGTTTCGTAAACATGGCCACTACGAAGTTCAGCCTGTAAACGTTCGCCAGCCAAACTAATGCTGGTCATTGAGGTTGCAAAAATCATCCCGGCTAGTGGAATCATATAACGTGGCAAGTACCAAGGGTCTAGCTGTAACACTAGCTGTGTGACCAGAGCAAGCATTAAACCGCCACCAATAAATACCGCAATCAGCGCTTTACTGAATAACTGAAAGCGTCCCTTTGTTGATAGTGCGTTGTTGCCAGTGCTATCTGACAGCGTGTTTAGAGATATCCAGCTCGATG
>NZ_LWEY01001874.1:0-857 GCF_001634935.1 Oleiphilus sp. HI0043
CATTATAAATACTTACCAATTAGATACCTTGTTCGTTCTGCTGCAAAGCCCACAATTGGGCATATAGACCTTGCGCTTTGATAAGAGAGTGGTGGCTTCCTTGCTCGACCACGCCACCCTTATCAATGACAATAATACGATCAGCATCGACAACGGTGGAAAGGCGGTGGGCGATAACTAGACTGCTCTTACCTGCCGATACTTCTCTGATTGCCTCCATCACTGCGGACTCAGATGCGCTATCAAGCGAGCTGGTTGCCTCGTCAAATAGCAGTATTGCCGGGTTCTTGAGGATGGTTCGGGCAATGGCAACACGTTGTTTCTCGCCACCGGAAAGTTTAAGACCTCTTTCCCCGACTTGAGTTTCATATTGCTTGGGTAAGCCCTCAACAAAGTCTTTCAAATGAGCAAGTTCGATTGCGTGCTTTACTTCTGCATCGCTTGCACCAGGGCGACCATAGCGTACGTTTTCAATCAGGCTGGTATTAAATAGAACGGTGTCTTGAGGCACTACGCCAATCGCTGCGCGCAAACTGTGTTGGGCGCAGTGCTTAATGTTCTGATCATCAATCAGAATCGCACCTTTGCTGGTGTCGTAAAAACGAAATAGTAGCTTCGCGATAGTTGATTTTCCGGCGCCGCTGCTACCAACAAGCGCTACTTTTTCTCCTGGCTGCACGGTAAAACTGAGATTGCTCAGAATCGTTCTACTTGGCTCATAGGCAAAGGAAATATCTTTAAACTCGATCTTCCCGTTTGATACTGTCAGGGGCTGAGCGTTTTGCGTGTCGACAACCAAAGGTGCTTCTTTAAGCAGGCCAAACATACGTTCTATATTGGTCATCGAGCTTTTGATC
>NZ_LWEY01001875.1:0-1174 GCF_001634935.1 Oleiphilus sp. HI0043
ACCGGCTGTAAGTTTTAGCTTCAAGGTAACCGGGTGAATAGTTTTGTGTTCTTCATGCACCATCGGCGTATCAACTTCTGGCGGACAAATCACTTGAACCGCTACACCTTCAGGCGCCAGTTCGGTGCGCAAGGCCTGAGCTAAACCCACCACCCCAAACTTAGAGGCATTGTAAGAGGTATAGGCATAAGTACCGACCAACCCTGCCATAGAAGCCACCAAGGCTAACTTGCTAGGCACTTTGTTTTTCTTCAATAAAGGAATAGTCGCCTGAGCAAAGTTACGAGAACCAAAAAGGTTAACTGTCACAACAGTCTCAAACTCTTTAGCTGGTACAGCTTCAAATAAACCAGTGCGATTAATACCTGCACAATGCAAGGCTATCGTTGGTAATCCCACATGACACGCCGCTTCTGAAACTACTTTAAGCAGGCCATCCAGGTCTGTCACATCGGCTTCGTAATAGGCAATACCCTGACTGGAGTTATGCCTTAGATCCTCAATAAGCGATTTTGCCTGCTCATCAAACTTTAGATCGAATAAGGCCAGGTTGGCACCCGTTTTTACGTAGCGCCGTGCGATTTCCTGGCCAATGCCACTCGCTGCACCGGTGATATAAATCGTTTCTTGATTCATTAGTGTGCTGCCTCTGATTGTTGTTTTTTAGTAGTCATCGAAGCTTCCGGCGCGAAGGCATCCTCATCGATACAGAGTATCTTGGGTAGTCCCCTTCTATTGCATAAGCCGGTAGATTTGCATTACTAGAGCACACTTTACCGCCTTGGGTAAATACCATATCGCGTAAGAAGACCATGCAAGTGGGGCTAAGGAAACTAATAAAGCAGGCTAACGCTCCATACAACACAGTCTATATGAGACTAATAGCGACATTCAAAACCTGAGCGATTAAGAACACCACTAAAGAATCAGACCTCTACTAGCGCTTCTATCAAATACAGCTCTTTAATCTTCTCGGGCAACTCAATTATCTTTCTCGCTTCAAGGTCCATCCAGCCCACCACACAACGATGAACTGCCGATAGTTCACCATTGGCCTTATAGATATTTTGTAGCATCTGCACAGTTTTGGTAAAACCAGTTGGCTCACCTGGCTCCACTGTTACGCGCAACTCATCACCTATATTAACTTCGGCTTTGTACTTAGTCTCTTCCT
>NZ_LWEY01001876.1:0-1110 GCF_001634935.1 Oleiphilus sp. HI0043
GCATTATCGACTCCCGTGTCTCCTGCGTTCGAACTATGTGTCTTGGCAATCCTGAATAAAGAATTCAAGGATGTCAGACTGCCTTTTTGGGTTCTTGGGCATGTAAAAGTTCAAACACCTGAAGTTTTATTTTTATTTGTATTCCGATGCAAAGCGCATCAAGTCGCTACTGTCAAATATTTTCTTAATGCTGTCAAGCGATTTGGGCGAAAGATATGATGCCTGGCCGTAATTCTTTCGATAGTTTTGCTCATGTTTTTCTTTATGCGATTTCTTTATAAGCTCAGTTGTTGCAAAATACGTATCTACCCCCAAATAAAGAGAAATGTAAAAATTCGTATCAAACTATGAGTAAAACTAAAGATTCTCTACTAGTATTAGCTCAAGGAACGCAAAATGATCCAGGTCATGAAGATGATCTGCTTGTCGCTCCTGCTAAGCCAGCGTTTAAACAGCCTTCGATGTATCAGGTTGTCATGTTAAATGATGACTACACGCCGATGGACTTTGTTGTTGAGGTGCTATTAAAGTTTTTTTCTATGAATGAAGAAAAGGCGACCCAGGTAATGTTAGCTGTTCACACTCAAGGTTATGCCGTGTGTGGCGTGTTCAGTCGGGACATTGCAGAAACAAAGGTGGCGCTGGTGAATCAATATTCGGCTGATTGTGATCACCCATTATTGTGTGAAATCAAAGCAGTCTAGAGCTTTATAGATATAGTTCTGCGTTTTACATGGGTAATCACATTGAGCGAATTAATAATAATTTCTGGGGTGAAAGATGTTAAGTAAGGACCTCGAACTGACCTTGAACGAAGCGTTTCGAAGCGCCCGTGAGAAGCGTCACGAATTTATGACTGTTGAGCACTTGCTATTGGCTTTGCTCGACAATGATGCCGCACTACAAGTGCTGGGTGCGTGTGGTACCGAATTGTCGGAGCTTCGAGAGGAGTTAACCGAGTTTGTAGACTCGACTACACCACTTATTCCAGCGAGTGATGAAGAGCGAGAAACTCAGCCTACTCTGGGCTTTCAGCGAGTTTTGCAGCGTGCAGTATTTCATGTTCAGTCTTCTGGTAAGAAAGAAGTTACTGGCGCGAATGTTTTGGTA
>NZ_LWEY01001877.1:0-12848 GCF_001634935.1 Oleiphilus sp. HI0043
GTCTTCTATAAAATCTTGTGGGATTAATCCTGCCATCTGCTACGACACACTACTCAATGAAGATGCATAATATAGCATAAGCCATGAAACAAAGACTAAATGACTACCTTGTAGTAGACCCGCTCTGTTCAAGAGATAATTGGAATTGAAGTCTAGCTAGCTAAGCGCTGCTTAACGATCTGGCTTACCTTACCGACGTCAGCTCGACCTTGAAGCTGAGGCTTAAGCACCGCCATCACCTTGCCCATATCCCGAACTGATTCTGCTCCAGAGCTCGCCACTGCCTCGGCGACCAAAGCATCAATTTCCTCGGCAGTCAGTGCCGCGGGTAGAAACGTCTCAATCACAGCGATTTCGCCAGCTTCTACATCCGCAAGATCTTGGCGGCTTGCTGCTTCGTACTGACTAATTGAATCTCGACGCTGTTTAAGCATTTTATCTAGCACAGCAAGCACACGAGCATCATCTAACTCTATACGCTCATCAACTTCGATACGCTTAAACTCAGCCAGAATTAAACGGATAGTCGCTAGACGCTCTTTTGCGCGAGCTTTCATTGCCTCTTTCATTGCAGAGGTAATACTTGCCTTTAAAGTACTTGCACCGGCTTCGCTCACACTAAACTCCATCTAATTACATTGCTGTAGAACCCTACCTGCATAACGACCGTACCAAGACACTCGCATATCGCGATCAACCTGATAGAGCAAGGGTAAAGTTTTATCTGCTTAAAACGCAAAAAACAACAATAGGCTAGAATATCATTATCCTAGACCTTGTCGTTTTATCGCTCACATTCTCTTTATCTAAAATATAGACAAAGAGTGGTGACAAATCTTAGTACAGTCTTTCGAAACGTTTTGTTTCGCGCTGAACCTTCTTCGCGTGACGCTTAACAGCTGCAGCTGCTTTACGCTTACGTACAGAAGTAGGCTTCTCGTAGAATTCACGACGACGAACTTCAGACAAAACACCTGCTTTTTCACAAGTACGCTTAAAACGACGAAGAGCGATATCAAATGGCTCGTTTTCTTTCAATTTTACAGAAGGCATTAAAATTACCTGTTCCAATAAAGTTATATTGATAAATTCTTACTGAGCTATGGCTGCAGTGCACATTTCAGCAAGCTTGGCTTACTGGCACAGCGATCAAAATATAGACACAGTTCCACTTAGGGGCGCGAAGTTTAATTGGAAAAATCCGGCAAGTAAAGTGATATCATATAAAATTCATTATATTCACCACCCAGGGAGAAAACTTTGTCTAATTTAGAGACTTTCGTCCAACGTTTAAACCAAGATGCAAGCAGCATTCAGTTTGAAGATACAATGGCAATTATTGACGAGCTATATGAATTTACACCCACAGCCTTTCAAAATGGCGAGCAAGCCAATGAGGCAGGGCAGAACTCGGGCTCCTGCAAACTCTTTGCTTTTGCCCAGCTTCAAAACCTGGATGAGCAACAAACTCTAACTTGTTTTGGTCAATACTATCGCGAAGATGTGCTCAAGAACCCTGAGGGCAATGACCACCAAAACATTCGCAACTTTATTACTCAAGGCTGGAAAGGCATTTCATTTTCGGGTGAGGCATTAAAGGCCAAGTAGAAGCATCTGTAAGCAGAGGCTTCCACGCCTAGCACGGGGCATCGACCTGCGAGGGATGGAACCCTCTGCCTACGATAATCGTTATTTGCCCGCTACCTGTGAATCCACAAACTTGTAGGCAGAGCCTTCCACGGCTCGCAAGCGGGCTAGCACGAGATTGATCCTGCAAAAGACGGAGCTCTCTGCCTACACTAAAACCAAGCTTTGAGAAAAAACTACATCTGGCTCTCGGCCGTTTCGATCTCTTCACTCAGTTCAAACCATTCCATCTCGGATTCTTCTAAACCGACTTTATGTGTTGCCTGCTCATCCATCAATTCTTTCAACTTGGCTTTATTTTCAGCTTGATAAATCTCTGGGGCAGCGAGTTTCTCTTCGAGCTCAGCTAAAGCTTCTTGGTGCTTCTCCATCGCCTTTTCTGCGGTTTTGAGCTTTTTCTTCAGTGGGCTCAATTTCTGACGAAGCTCCGCAGCGATACGCTTGCGTTCCTTTTTATCTTCCGCTGATTCATTTTGCTTGTCTGCACTGTCTGTCTCTACAGTTTCAGTTTTACTCGACTCTTTATGGAAGTCTTGCAACCAAACTTCGTAATCGTGCAGGTCGCCTTTAAACTCTTCGACTTTCCCGTTTGCCACCAGCCAGAAGGTGTCGACGGTATTCTTTAGTAAATGACGATCATGCGAAACTACCAATATTGCTCCCTGGAAAGCCTGCAAAGCCATCGTCAGCGCATGACGCATTTCCAAATCCAAGTGGTTAGTCGGTTCATCAAGCATTAGAAGGTTTGGTTTCTGCCAAGCAATAATCGCCAAAGCCAAGCGAGCTTTTTCTCCACCCGAGAAACGCTCGATGGTCTCCAATGCAGCGTCGCCTCTAAAATCAAAACCACCTAAAAAGTTACGAATTTCTTGATCCGTCGCTTTTGGGTTAATTCTCTGCAAGTGCAAGAAAGGGCTCGCGCTCAGATCCAAGGCTTCCAACTGGTGCTGGGCAAAATAGCCAATTCGAAGGTGCTCTCCTTCTGCACGCTGACCACTAAGCTGAGCTAAATCACCTACCAGGCTTTTGATTAAAGTCGACTTACCGGCACCGTTTGGCCCTAGAAGGCCTACTCGTGTACCCGGTAAGATGCTGGTAGTAAAATCTTCGAGCACTGCTTTCTGCTCATAGCCCAAGTCTGCTTTTTGAATGCTTAGTAATGGGCTAGATATTTTGTCGCTCTCAGGAAAGCTAAAGTTAAACGGTGAATCAATATGAGCCGGGGCAATAAGCTCCATTCTAGCAAGTTCTTTAACACGACTCTGAGCCTGTTTTGCCTTGGTCGCTTTCGCTTTAAAGCGATTTACAAAAGACTGAATTTCGCTAATACGCTGCTGCTGCTTTTCATACTGAGATTGCTGCTGAGCAAGCTTTTGAGCACGCTGCGTCTCGAACTCACTATAAGTTCCTGTATATTGATTCAGCTGCTTGTGTTCGAAGTGAAGAATATGTGTCGACACGGCATCAATGAAGTCACGGTCATGAGAAATGAATAACACCGTACCTTCGTAACGTTTCAGCCATTGCTCCAGCCAGAGCATCGCATCTAGATCCAAGTGGTTCGTCGGCTCATCCAGCAACAATAGGTCAGAAGGGCACATCAGTGCTTGCGCCAAATTCAAACGAATTCGCCAACCACCAGAGAAGTCATTAACCGGGCGCTGCATGTCTTTCTGATCAAATCCCAAACCATGCAGTAACTTTTCCACGATAACTGGTGCTTCATAGGCACCTATGTGCTCCAGCTCTCCATGGAGTTCAGCAATTTTATGGTCATCGTGTGCGGCTTCAGCTTGTTTTAATTCAGCCTCCAGACTACGGAGCTGCTGATGGCCATCGAGCACATAATCTTTAGCCGTTCGCTCTCCTGCTGTGACTTCCTGAGCCATATGAGAAACACGGCAGTTACCGGGCAAAGAATAGGCACCCGAATCCGGGCTAAGTTCGCCTAAGATAAGTTTAAACAAGCTTGTTTTTCCTGCCCCGTTGGCGCCAATAATCGCCACACGTTGACCGGCATGCACAAGGGCATTCGCCTCGGCTAATAAAGGCTCCGGGCCTCTTCGTAGGGTCAATGCATCGATCTTTAACATTCAGGAAACCTGCCTTTACTGATAAGATATGTCTGGATGGCGCAGACGGTAGCGGATATCCTACGCAACATCAATCCTAAGATGCCGATAAATTCCTATGGATTTATTTCGATTTACACTTATCAAATATGCTCTAACCAAATGACTCATAGCCGCCCCTCTATCACCGCAATATCGGCAGCAGAAATGAACGCCCTCTCTCTAGAGAATGAATTTTGGCTATGTTCACTTAAGCTGTGGAAGAATAAAACACTGCAAGACACCTTATTAGACCTACAAGATGCCCAAGGCTTTCGCGTCAACCTATCACTCTTTGCAATGTGGGCTGGGCTTATGAAAAAGAATATTACACCGCTGCTACCCAACATCAACGAAGAGCTAGACTCTTGGCACGAACAAGTCGTTGCACCACTTAGGCAGGTAAGAAAAAGTCTACCCAAAGGTGCGCTAAGAAAGGACGTTCAGCAAAACGAGCTGCAAGCCGAACAAGTCGAACATGCTTTACTGTTTAAGCTATCTCAGACGATTCCATTTGAGCAGAACGGAGACACGATCGATATTCTGATTGGTAATTTATTAGCTAGCAGGCTGCCGAAATCACATCTATTATTATGTATTCGAACTTGTTTACCAAATTGCTCCGACTCTGAAATCCAGTCACAAATTTGTAAACACAATATTAGCTATTAACAACACAAAACATGATCTTAATAGCACAAAGACACAGGAACTTGTCACCATGAAAATGATTTCTCGTTTTATTACCATCAGCATTCTTGCCGCCGCAATCATCTTGCCTTTTTTCTTTAAGATGGACAATGGTAAGCCTACACTCGCCATGCCGACGTCTGCCGACCTGATTCCTGATAAAATACTACCCGACAGCCTTACCGGCAATGAAAGCTCGAGCTCGACAACCAGCTCAAGCAGCAGTAACAAAGTGTCCTTCTACAAATGGCAAGACGCAACAGGCATGTGGCACTATGGTGATAGACCCCCAGCAGGGGCTCAGAACGTATCAACCATGAATGTAAACACCAATGTTAATATTATCCAAAGTGTGAAAATCGAGTCGGACGAAGAGTCTACCTCAGCCTATGCACCACAACCCAAAATGTCAGAAACCCTGGCAGATGGCCAACTAACAGCTGATGATGCATTCAATGCAATGAGTGACGCAAAAGCCGTCCGTGATATGATGGAATCTCGTAACGAAACACTGAAAGCGATTACCGGCGAAAACTAAAAGCCATTCATTTCGCTCATACCAGTACACTTCAGCAAATAGCCCTGAGAAGACCTTAAGTCATTAAGGCCCTCTCTAAGCCCCTTACCAGAGCACAAAAAGACCGTGACAAAAAGCAGTAAACAGCAATATCGAATTAAAGAGATGTTTTACAGCCTGCAAGGCGAAGGCGCTCGTGCAGGGCGTGCAGCTGTATTTTGTCGTTTTAGTAAGTGCAATTTATGGAATGGGAGAGAAGATAGCCGGGCAGACGCTGTGTGCAATTTCTGCGACACAGATATTCTTGGCACAGATGGGCAAAATGGTGGCGAGTTTGCTAATGCCCAAGCATTGGCAACAAAAATTCAATCACTCTGGGACAGCAATCAAGTACTCGCCAGCTCTTCTTCAAGCCGTAAGAGTATAGCCAAACCCTACGTTATCTTCACTGGCGGAGAACCACTACTTCAGCTTGACCCAAAACTGATAGAGTTGATGCATCAGCTAGGTTTTGAGATCGCTATTGAGAGCAACGGCACGCTCCCTCTTCCTGAGGGTATTGACTGGGTATGCCTTAGCCCAAAAGGCAAATCAAGCATTGTTTTTGATCGCTGTGATGAACTAAAGCTGGTTTATCCTCAGAGCGACGCACTACCTGAAACCTATCAAGACTTCCCCGCTGATCACTATTTTTTATCGCCCATGGCCAGCCCCGCTGTGCGCTTTGGTGAAGACCCAGACAAAATAAACAATACCCGTTTAGCGCTCGACTATTGTCTGAGCCACCCTCAATGGCGCTTAACATTACAAATGCATAAGCTACTTGGAATAGACTAAGACTACCTAGCCCATTTACCCCCTTCCATCTTTCAGTCTCTTAAGCTACTTTAGACTTTTTATAATTCAAAGTGGAATATCGCAATGCGTCTCTCATTATTATTTCTTATATGCTTAGTGCTTACAGCATGCTCAACCCGTGACTTACAAGGAACCTTGGGCGGCTCTACCGCTCAGCGCTTAGTCACACATAGCATCGATGATCTGGTCAGAAGTATTGAAGATGAAAAGCTAGATGCACTCGAAGGTAAAAACGTTTATATCAACTCTTACTTTTTAAGTGATTCACCCCTTAAAGCTTATGCCGACAAACGTTTGGCGATTGAGTTAGAAAGCCGTTTCGGTATCAATGTTGTGGCCACACAAGAAGAGTCTGAACAGGTGATGACAGCCTTCTACACCTCTCTTGGCACAGACTTGGACAACTTTGGTATTGCCATACCCTTTGGCTATGTTCCAGGGGTCGCTGAAAACACTCAGCTAAACATCATCACTTTAGAGAAATTCCACGGTATCGCAGAAATGTATTACTACATCGGCGAAACCGGCAGCGAAAATCGTAGCCAAGTCTTACAGGCCAAGGTGAAGACCGATGCCCTAGGCCTGCCATTTATCACGATTCCGCTTTCTAATATCGACCGTCACGAAAGCTTATTTTAGCCTTCGCTCTATTCGCTATTATTAGTGTTTGCTTACTGCTTCTGCTCCATCAGCCAAGCGACTTGTTTCTCAAGCTCTTCAATTCGAGCGAAGAGCTCATCTGAAGACGCTGAAGAGTCGCTTACTGGTGTTGAAGGCTCTTGTATTTGCGTCATATCAGGCTCCCCACTGAGCAGGTGCATATAACGATCTTCCCGCTGTCCGGCAGACGACGGTAAGCGACACATCAATGGTGTTGTTCTGTTTAGCAGCTTATCGACTAAAGCAATTAGTTCTTCTGGCCCTGAAAACTCATACATTCTGCGGGTTCGGGTGAGAAGCTCATTCACCGTCTGCGGGCCTCGCAGCAAGAGCATGCAAAAGATAGCGTGCTCTGCGTCATTCATATGATATTCACGCGTCAGACGCTGGTCATATTTATCCGCTCTTGAACCGTACTCAAATTTTACCAAGGCCCGCTTCTGTAAGTCATAAAGGCTCTGTTGAACATCACCTTCAGAAAGATCCATCACCGGTTCACGGCTAGTTTTCTGATTGCAGGCTGTCACCAGGCTATTGAGCGTTAAAGGATAGACATCGGGTGTGGTTAGCTGTTTCTCCATCAAGGCCCCCAAAATACGAGCTTCGACTAATGACAAGATGGAAGAAGAATCATGTTCACTCATTTATGATTTATGCCTTTTGTTATATTTTAGTGAATTTGTCGATTTTAACGTGTGTCTTTATCAATTACACGACTTATTGAAACAGCAATTATTGGACATCGGATCTATCCTCTGCATACTTATATAGCATAGTTTTTAGCACCAAGGCACTCTAGGACAATTACTTAAAAGGATATATCTATGAGCAAGCCGCTCATTATGATAGTTGATGATGAACCTATCAATTTACGTCTACTTTCTGAAGCACTCAAATCCGAGTTCGATCTTATTGCCGCCACTAATGGCACTCAGGCATTACAACAGCTCGAGCAGCAGCATGAGTCTATCGAACTGATCTTGCTCGATGTCAATATGCCTGGTATGTCGGGCATGGAGGTGCTTGACCGCATCAAAGAACATGATGAGTGGTCCGACATTCGCGTAATCTTCGTTACCGCAATGAACCAAGTTTGTGACGAAGCCGCGGGCTTGGCCCATGGTGCCGTCGACTATATTACCAAGCCCATTTCAGCCCCCATTGTCTTGGCTCGAATTCGTACCCAGCTTACCTTGCGGGCTGCCAAGAAATCCCTTGCCGAGCAAAATCAGCTACTTGAACAACGCGTTCAAGAGCGTACTGAAGAAATTAGATATACCCAGGAAGTCGTTATCAACGCACTCACCACGCTCGCCGAAACCCGTGACCAGGAAACCGGATTACATATCGTTCGTACCCAACATTACGTTAAACAACTTGCAGAACTGGTGCGCGACTTACCCGAATATAAAGATGAGTTAGATGACGAAGCTATCGATGCAATGTTCCGAACAGCACCATTGCATGATGTTGGAAAGGTAGGGATCCCCGATCGAATACTACTTAAGCCCGGAAAGCTGGATGCAGAAGAATGGGAGATCATGCGCAGTCACGCTTCTTTAGGCGGCGATGCCCTGCAAAAAGCTCGTCAATTATCAAATAGGACACAAGAGGGCGATTGCTTCCTGAAATATGCACAGGAAATCGCTTAATGTCATCATGAAAAGTGGGATGGCTCTGGCTACCCTAAAGGGCTAAGCAAAGAAGCTATCCCATTATCTGCACGCTTAATGGCGATTGCCGATGTGTATGATGCCTTGATCTCCAAGCGTTGTTACAAAAGCGCCATGACACATGAACAAGCTTTAGAGATTATGCGCGAGGGCAGAGCTCAGCATTTTGACCCGGTAATGCTTGATGCCTTTCTGGATAACTGCCACTTATTCCTGGCAATCGCTGACAAGTACAAAGACGAGTAAGTGCTCGCAATATTTTCCGGACAAATAATGCGATCTGTTGTAGCGCAGTATCTGCCTCTCTAACACGTGGAGCAAATATCTTAAAGACGTGAAACAACCCCTCAAACACATCGTAAGTGAAATCACATTCGCTTTCATTTACGCGCTGGGCGGACGTATCGCCTGCCCAGTATCGTCAGCGCCAAGCTTAACCGTACTATAACCTTTACTTGGCAAAGCCCGGCTTTTCAACTGCGCCCAGGTACTCTACCTTTAACTCCTTTACTAAATCAGCCATCGATTTAATTGTGTGAATGCCCGATACGCCTTCACCAGCACTCCAAAAGTCCTTCCATGCATTACTACCTGCCAAATCAAGATCGACACTTTCCTTGGCCTGGTAACTTGCCAAGTCAACGCCAGCACGCTCAATTGACGGCTTAAGGAAGTTACACTTCACGCCAGTAAAGGTATCTGTGAAGATCAAATCTTTAATCCCTGATTCAACCAACATCTTTTTGTAGTCAGGGTCTACCTCGGCTTCTTCGGTGGCTATAAAGCGTGTTCCCATATAAGCAAAGTCTGCTCCCAGCACTTCAGCTGCACGTATACCGTAGCCATCATTCACAGCACCGGCCAAAGCCAAAGGGCCGTCCCAAAATTCTCGAATTTCTCTCACCAAAGCAAAGGGGTTAATGGTACCCGCATGGCCTCCTGCTCCTGCCGAGACAACAATAATTCCATCCACACCCGCAGCAATTGCTTTCTTCGCATGCTCTGCACGAATCACATCATGAAAGACAACACCGCCCCACTCATGCACTTCCTTCACTATCTCTGCAGGGTTGCCCTGACTGGTAATGACAAAAGGAACCTTATGCTTCTTGACCACTTCTCGGTCACTCGGTAAACGCGTATTTGAGGGATGTACAACCAGATTAACACCGAAAGGGGCAACAGGCTTGCCGGGGTTAGCTTCAGCAAACTGCGCCAAGTCCTCGCTAATTTCGCCAAGCCAAGTATCTAATAAGTCCTGAGTTCGGGTATTGAAGCTGGGAAACGTGCCTACGACTCCGTTTTTACATGCATTGATCACCAGTTTAGGGCTAGAGACCAAAAACATCGGCGCGCAGATAACAGGCAAGCTTAGTTTGTTTTCGAATAAGGCGGGTATTTGCATTTTTTCTATCTCAATGTAAAAGCTATTTTTGGCAGAACCGCTTCTACCGTCGGCTCGGCAATGTGCCCATACGCTTGGCAATAATTCCGAGCATCATCTCATCACTACCACCGGCTATCGATAGTATCCGCGTATCACGATAGGCTCTGGCAGCAGGATTATCCCACATAAAACCCATGCCTCCCCAGTATTGAAGGCAGCTATCACTTACTTCACGCCATAACCTGCCCATTTTTAATTTAGCCATGGATGCCAGGTAGGTCGCGTCTTCACCTTCAATATGTTGCTGACAAGCTCTCCAAGTCAGCGCTCTGAGCGCCTCAACTTCGGTTTGCAACTCTGCCAAGCGAAAGTGCACCACCTGATTGTTTAATATCGGCTGGCCAAAGGTCTCCCTATCTCGGCACCAATCCCGGGTATCACTGATAATTCGCTCCATTCCCTTTAGTGAACTCGCAGCGGCATACATTCGCTCTTCTTGAAACTGCATCATCTGCATAGCGAAACCTTTGTTCTGTTCGCCTATTCGATAGCGCTTAGGTACGCGAACATTATCAAAGAATATCTGCCCCGTATCACTGGCGCGCATACCGAGTTTATCCAAAGGCTTTGAGGTCTCGATACCCGGTGAATCCAAAGGCACAATGATCATTGATTTATTTGCATGAACGCTGCCTTCAGAAGTGTTGGCAAGTAAACAAATCCAATCACCTTGCGTCGCATTCGTGATCCACATCTTACTGCCATTGATAAGGTAGTCATCACCGTCACTTTTAGCGGTCGTTTTTAAACCTGCAACATCTGAACCTGCCCCAGCTTCACTAACCCCGATACAAGCAACCATATCTCCAGCGATGGCTGGCGCCAAAAAATCACGTTTTAACTCATCACTACCAAAACGAGCCAAAGCAGGCGTGGCCATGTCTGTTTGCACACCAATCGCCATGGGCAAGGAACCACCATAGGCTCGGCCAATTTCCTCAGCAAACACCAGGTTATAACTATAATCTAAACCTGCACCACCATTCGCTTCGGGTTTATGTATACCCAACAAGCCCAGGTCACCCATTTTCTTGAATAGTGAATGTAAAGGCGCTTTGCCTGCCTGCTCCCACTCATCAACAAAAGGGTCCATTTCCTGATCAACAAAGGCTCGCACTGTTTTGCGTAAGGCTTCATGTTCAGACGTGAATTTCATGCTCATCTCCAATATAAGATCTAACTAACGCAATCTTAAGAATCGAAGACAAAAAGAAACAGCGTGACTCAGGTCATATAAATGGCCAAACGGGCCATAAAGGTAAATAATACCCCAATATATTCCGGAGATTATGATGCTAAAACATGTCACGCTTTATGCCTGCGAGAATGCAATGGGCTTAAGTTTAGGTCTTAGTCATGATGTATTTGCCTTTGCCTCCATGCTACAAAAAAAGCTTTTGGGCGAGGCTATATCTATCTCGCTAGTTACCTTAGATGGCAAAGCTATTTCATCATTCAGCGGCTTAAGCATTACACCTGATCAGGCACTAGGCGATATCAAACATACAGACCTGGTCATTCTTCATGGAATCTGGGGTGACATGGAAGCGCTGCTAATCGATCAGCGCCCCTTATACCCAAAGCTTAGGGAGTGGCACGAGCAAGGTATCCCGATTATGGCTGCGACAACCGGTTCCTACTTTCTGGCAGAGGCCGGGCTCTTGGATGAGCGAATCTGTACCACGCATTGGCATAAGCAAGAAGAATTCGCACAGAAGTACCCCAAAATCGATCTTCGCCCCGATCGTTTTATTACCGCTACCGGGGAACTGTATTGCTCTGCAGGAATGAATGCAGCCATGGAGATCATGATCTATCTGCTTTCACGCTTATCCTGCACTGAGGTTGGCGAAGCCGTAGAAAGTACTTTTTTGGTCGATTTCAGACGAGCCTACTCCGGCGAATTTGCCTCCATTGGTAAACAAACCTACCATCAAGACGACGCTATTCTCTCTATCCAGCAGTGGCTTGAAATCCACTTCATTGAGCCCCTTTCTATCGAGCAACTTGCCACAAAAGCAAATATGAGTGTACGCACCTTTAAACGTCGCTTTAAAGAAGCAACGGGCGAATCACCTCTTAGCTATATTCAACACTTAAAAATTGAGCAGGGAAAAGAGCACCTCAAACATAGTGATCAAAGTGTCGCAGAAATATCATGGAAGGTTGGTTATCAAGACCCTGGCCACTTCAATCGTTTATTTCAGCGAAAATATGGCCTAAGCCCCGCCGCTTGGCGTAAGAAGCTACGATAAATTTTGCTCACTACAATCAGCTAGACAAGTCCCTTGATTCAGCAGTGCCTTAGGACAGGGCTCTCTCTTCGAAACAAGCCTTTCAGTGCACACTAATAAGGCCCTCACTGATAGATCACACGCATAGGTTTTAGCTAATCTATTGAATAATAATAACAATTTCCAATGGCATAGCGCTTGCAAAAGCCCTTTATGAAATTTATTCCTCAGCTCAAACCTGACGCTGACCAACACAGTAAATAAAGGTGATTGTGATGAAGAAAGAAGAAGTGATCGAAGCAATTGTATTAGCTAAAAAATCTAAAGAACTTACCTGGGAAGGTATGGCAGAAGAAGTCGGCATGGGCTCAGTATGGCTCACCTCAGCTTGTCTGGGCATGAATAGTATGCCCGAGGACGTTGCAGATAAGGTTTGTGCCTTACTTGATTTACCGGACGAAGCAAAGCCTGCATTGATGGAATACCCGACTAAAACCTGGGATCAATCCATTCCTCAAGACCCTTTAATTTATCGGCTATATGAAATTGTCGGTGTCTACGGCGATACGCTAAAAGAAGTAATACAAGAAAAGTTTGGCGACGGCATCATGAGCGCAATTGACTTCAGTATGGATGTTGAAAAAGAAGAGAACCCGAAAGGTGATCGCGTCGTCTTAACCATGAATGGTAAGTTCTTACCCTACAAAGCCTGGTAGCTTAATCGAGTACGAGGCCAGAGCTTCGTACTCACTTTTATTTATTGTTTTTACTTAATAATTTCTCGAACCCTATTTAAACAATTTTTAGTTCTCTATGAATGACAGTAGGCTGGACCGTCTTAGCCTAAGAGGACCTTTAACCCGATCAATATCAAAATCGTCCCACCTAACACTTCAGCTCGACTTTCGAGCCAAGTGCCTGTTTTCTCGCCAAGGTAGACTCCGGCAAAGCTAAATAGTGCAGTGGTTATAGCTATGAAAGCACAGGCTAGAAATCCGTTAACGTTCAGCA
>NZ_LWEY01001878.1:0-934 GCF_001634935.1 Oleiphilus sp. HI0043
TCAGGCAGATGTCCATTCATTAGATAAAGATGACCGCGCTTCTGAAACACTAAGTACCAGTTTTACAACGCTTGCTGTACCGGATTATCGGGCACCCTTGATACTAGAAGGCCCTTATGCATCAAATATAACGCATGAGCAATTTACCTTATCTTTGTGTGCAGATGAGCCGGTTAGAGGCTCGATATATGTTGATGATCAACACTTCACTCTTTCGGATTTAGCGATTTGCCATCAAATTCTTATCGAAAGTTTGAGTCCGAATACTGCGTACACAGTTATTGCTGAAGTAAGTGATGAGCAAGCTAACGGCCCTACAACAAGTCAGGCAATGACTGTCACCACCCTGCCCGCCCCCGACATCAGCGCTCCGAACATCTTACTGATGCCAATGGTTATTGATATTTCCGATACCAGTGCGACAGTTATCTGGACGACGGATGAAGCATCAACAAGTGGTGTATCTTATAACGATGGCAGCCAATACCATGTGGTAAGTGATCAACGTTTTGTCTTAGAGCACTCAATGCCTTTGGCAGATCTTTTACCTGAAACAGAATATACCTTAACGGTATCTTCCACAGACAGGCATGGAAACGGCCCGACTATCAGTACGCCGATAACCTTTACAACCCTGGCCTCACCAGACACCATGGCACCCATTATTATCGGCAGCCCATTAATACAGAATATTACACATCAAAGCGTCGTCATTCGCTGGAAAACTAGTGAGCCTGCAACGACTCGTCTAGTAATCGGTACTTCGATAGATGAGCTTGAGCAAATTGAAAGTAAAAACGGTTTAAGGGCTTCGCATACTTTGCCAGTGACCGGCTTACAGCCTGATACATTTTATTACTTCCAAGTTCAGACCGCTGATGCGCAAGGTAATCTTGCAATGAGTGAGGTTATGTCCTTCCGCAGTAAAGTTAGA
>NZ_LWEY01001879.1:0-1796 GCF_001634935.1 Oleiphilus sp. HI0043
CCGCAGCTGATACACTTCGCTAACGGGCGCATTATCGGCTTTCATTTTTCTAACTTGTTCTGATAGCAATGCATGTTGCTGAGCGCGCTGCCTCGTTGCTCTAATGTCCTCTGGTAGTTCAAGGCTCGCTATCTCTATATGTTGTTGTTTTTCTGTTGCTGTTAGTGTTTCATCACTGTTGATTTTTAACTGCTGAATCAAGAACCTGTTCTGGATATCTTCAGAAGCAAAGAATGCTTCATATTCAACTTGATCAAAGAAGCGCTCTCTGTAGGTCTTAATCTCAGACTGCTGAGCTATCAGTTTATCGAGCATATTTACTCCCGAATCGTATACAACAAAACCCTGCTGAAGCTCCTCGATACCGATTTTGTAGTCAATATAACGTTTAAGTAGGTCCAGAGCTTGTGAACGAGCCGGCTCGCCTAGCTCTGCTTTAATAGTTTCTTGGATTGAAGCAATGACCTGCTCTAGTTCATACTCTCCAAGAGTAGATAGGAAGTATTCGAACATATCTTTAAGACCTTCATCAGCCAGCAAGTTCTGACTTTCATCAACACTTAAGTTGTGATTCACATCAGTTCCCGCGAGTGATGAAGAAGAAAGCGCTTTGATACCCTCCACTTCATAGGGTTTGTGATACAAAGACTCGTTAATTTTTCTGGCTTCTATCATAGTAACAGGCGCACTATCCGAGCCTATTTCTGCGTAACCAAAGTATTCATACAAAGCAATCGATACCACGAAAATGACTGCTATCGATGCAATCGACCCGGTTTTTATCGTCATAATAACCTCTTAAAAAAGTGGGGCCCATAGGACCCCAAAACGGCATTTCCAGTATAAGGTTGCCTGATTGCCCAAATTGGAAAGCACATAATTCTCTAGGAATCGTTTATAGGCCAGCCTTCTTAAGGCGGTTAGCATGTTTCTTAAATAAGGTCTTTGGATCAGTCTCGAACAATGATGTTAATCCTAAGACATGATTATTGGCATCAATGTGGTTCATGAAGTAATCATCACGAATAACCTGGCCAAAGTGAGATGCACAACGCCCGGTAATACCGTCGTTATCTTCACCTGAATCAAACGCTAAACCTGTGATGGCAAACAAGGTATCTGAAATATCCCCAACAGCAGTCAGATGACCTGTGCCGCTCCATGAATAGAGCTTGATATCTTCGCCATTGATCGTCACTTGCGAAGGCCCATTACCACACTCAGTTGTCGGTAAGCCATGCGTGTAAGTTGCATTGTATTGCGCTGCACCTTGAGCATTAAACTCTCCCAACATAGCGTAAATATCAGAGTCGGACTTTTTATTGTCTGATAATAAGTTAACTAGATCACCGACTGCATTAGCAAACGCGCCAAATAACGTTCCACGAATTGTTTCTGGTGGAGCTACATCTGTCACCAAGTCTGCAATAGGCGAACCAGTATGTGGCGTATGCATCGTAGTAACCGACGCAACAAGGTCAGGACGTGTTTCCATTACATAACGCGAAGTCATACCACCCTGGCTATGACCCATTAGGTTGAACTTTTCGATTCGTCCACCGGAACTTGCTTTAATTTCCTCAAGCTGAGCGATCAGCTCTTCACCTCGGCCCACAGAACTATCAAAAGCATTGATCTTAGCTACATAAGCTTCACCACCACGACTTTCAATAGCGCTCGGAATCTGATGCCAATAATCGACAATAGAAATTGAGTCGAAGGCAAATATTCCAGGTACTAACATGATTGGATTTTCTGTTTTCGTGTAACTAAAATAATCAGAAAAGAATCCTGCT
>NZ_LWEY01001880.1:0-1015 GCF_001634935.1 Oleiphilus sp. HI0043
AGCAAAGAAGAAGGTATGGAGGGCGCTCGTGACCTGGCGCAGTCAATGGCGGCCGAAGGCAAGGGCATTGTCCTCGACCAGTTCGCGAACGATGACAACCCCTTGGCTCATTATTGCGGGACGGGGCCTGAAATCTGGGAGCAAACTCATGGAAAAATTACTCACTTTGTCAGTGCCATGGGAACGACAGGTACCATTATGGGAAACTCCAGGTTTCTGAAAGAAAAGAACCCAGATATCAAGATAGTGGGTTTGCAACCTGCAGAAAATGCGGCAATTCCCGGTATTCGTCGCTGGCCTGAAGAGTATCTGCCGAGTATTTTTGATCGCTCACGAGTCGATGAAGTGGTCGAGATGGGGCAAGATGAAGCGGAAAGAACAATGAAGGCCCTTGCCGCACAGGAAGGTATTTTTTGCGGTGTGTCCTCAGGCGGAGCCGTGGCTGCAGCTTTGCGCTTGTCAGCCAAGCTTGAAAATGCGGTGATCGTCGCCATTATCTGTGACCGTGGAGATCGTTACCTTTCAACAGGTGTTTTTTCGTGAGCAGGTGGCTCGGTAGCGTGTAACTATGGCAAATATTTTTTCTAAGCATAGAACTAAGCTGCGTGAGCAGTCTAAAAAGCAAAAAAAATCACTTGAGCGTGAACTTAAAGATTCGAAGCAGGAAGCTCGGGTGAAAGTGAGCCTGGAGTCCAAGAACCTCGCCAACGATGTTGATAGCTCTGATAGTGGCTTGCTTCAGTGTCAAATTCTGTCTCTCAGTCATGAGGGGCGAGGTATCGCCAAAAATAAAGGCAAAACGCAATTTGTGCATTATGCCTTGCCCGGTGAGACTGTTTTGGCTGAGGTCTTGGCTCATCGTGCTAAATATGATGAGCTGGCTGCGGTGAAAGTGATGCAAGCTTCAGATCAACGTGTTGAAGCTGTATGCTCATATTATGGAACTTGTGGTGGCTGCAGCCTCCAACATATGGGGCATAAAGCTCAACTGGCGCATAAACAAACTGTATTGGCT
>NZ_LWEY01001881.1:0-1058 GCF_001634935.1 Oleiphilus sp. HI0043
CCTTATCGGCCAGCGTCTCACATGCTCCATACCTGGGTAACAATTCGATAACAAACGAAACAAAAGCGCTTAAGTGTTTGCATCCGTTCGTCATAGAATATCTAATTTATAATCTAAAGATCTCCTAAGAACTTTTTATTCAGATGAAAGCTCGTTTTACGAAATTAGATCAAATCCTTAAACGCTATGAGCATCTTTGGAAGCCGCCTGCTTTTTCTAGTATTGACTCTCGCTTGGATGATTACCCCGAATTGCAAGCCTGGTTACGTTCACTTAGCTCAGATGATATTGATACGCTTCAGCTTTCTGATCAGGACTTACTAGCCTCGGCAGCCAATTATTTCCCCGTGGCGTCTGAACTCCTTTCACTTATTAGCGTTCCAGCTTCAGAGACATCAAAAGCAACAAAGGAAGTAGAACTACCCGCATTTTGGGATACAGGAATTCCTGGCAGAAAAGCAGCGCAGATAAAGTCCTTTATCAAAAGCCAATCTCCACCCACAACGCCGCTTATTGAATGGTGTTGCGGAAAGTTGCATTTAGGTCGATTAATATCAGAGCTATACAAGCAAAAAGTCACCGGTTTAGAGATTGATACGCAGCTAGTCAATCAGGCAAATATCCTTTCCCGCACCAGAAAATTGAGCAATCAAACTGTGGCGCTAGAGTGTGATGTATTGAATGATGACCTGTCTCAGCTGCTTGAAGCTAACCATCACCTAATTGCCTTGCATGCCTGCGGTGGCCTGCATGTACATATGCTAAAGCAAGGTGTAGAAAGTCACTCTAACAGAATGACCTTCTCACCATGCTGCTATCACCGCTTCAATAGCTCTGAAAACTACCAGGCGCTATCACTTGTAGGCCGAACTACCCTACTGAGCCTAAGCAATGAGGATTTGCGTTTAGCGACAAGACAGTGTAATACGGCATCGGCCGCTGAAACCCGAAAGCGCAAACAACTACAAGCTTGGCGACTCGGCTTTGATACGCTCCAAAAAGATATCAGACATACTGATCAATACCTTCCTTGCCCCTCTCTCAGCATTCGTATTCTT
>NZ_LWEY01001882.1:0-809 GCF_001634935.1 Oleiphilus sp. HI0043
CAACAATTTATTAGATGCTCGGGATGAAGCTTTACGAGAGCTATCTGAATACGTAAACGTAGCAGTTTTTCCTACAGGAGCAGATGGTCAGGTCAACGTATTTGTGGGAAATGGTCAGCCTCTTGTTTTAGGAAGCTCTTCAAATCAGTTGGATGTGACTTTAAACCCTAGTGACACTGAACGAAAAGAAATTGTTATGCAGGTTAATGGTCGCTCTCAGATAATTAGTAATGAGCTGACCGGCGGAAAAGTAGGTGGGCTTCTAGACTTTAGAGACAATGAACTTACAACAGCAGTTAATAGTCTCGGTCGTATAGCTATGGTTTTGTCAGACACCGTCAACAAGCAGCATGGCTTGGGTATGGATCTGGAAGATAATTTAGGCGGCCTATTCTTTAGGGATGTTAATGAGGAAGTGTTGGCACGAAGCCGCGTTCTGGGAAATAGTACCAATGCTGAACCTCAAGATCATAGTATGCAGGTTAACATCATTGATGCGACCGAGTTGACAACCAACGATTACGACCTGAAATTTGAAGGTCCATCGAGCAACGATTATACCCTGTTCATCGCAGGTACAAATAATGTTGTGACCAAAGGGATACTACCTGGAATTTTTCCGGCTAGTGTTGAAGTCGATGGTTTTCAGCTGCAGTTTAATTCCGGCACATTCAAGGTTGGTGATCGTTTTGTTATTAAACCCACAAAAAATGGTGCAGAGGATATAGGCGCAGAAATTGACAGGGTTGAAGCGATTTCTTTCGCCGCCCCAGTTCGTGCGGATGCTAACCTGGGTAATACCGGTAATG
>NZ_LWEY01001883.1:0-811 GCF_001634935.1 Oleiphilus sp. HI0043
TAATCTCAGGATTGATATAGAAGTAGTAATAATTTTTATATTGCGGGTAAGATGTACCTGCTTTTGTTCAGTGCCTTTATTTTTGTTAAGCATTGAAAGTCATTCAGCATACGGGAAAGGACGATGAATAAGTCATCTAGCGTTAGCTTTATCGGAGATCGCAATAGTCGACCTTCCAGGCTCGATAACGCAAGATCAGCTGAAGCTCTCAAAATTTGCAATATTGTTGTAAGAGACATGCATGCCCTTCTGCAAGGCATGTTTGACGGCATAGATGACTCTTTTTTCGAGCTTGCTAACAATGCTAGAAACAACAATGAACAAAACCGCTTCTTTGAAGCAATGCGCGATATTCGCATTAAGCGCAAGAATATTGAGAATGACTTTAAGTCCAGTATCGAAGCGCAGTTTTCCCTTGAGCAAGTTCTTACTCCCTCTTCGAAACTAAACGCACCAGTCGAACCGAAAGGTTTTGAAAGTCTAAGCCTAGTTCAGAATGACGACCTCGAAGAGGAAGTCGCGATATCATCTATGGCGACTAAAGCCCAGGCAAATTTTCAAGGCCCTTTACTTCAGTTTCATACTCGAATTTGCAACCTATACGGCTGCGAGAACAATGAAGATGCAAACCTTCCTCTAGGCTTAAAAGACGTAATAGAAAGCTTTACAAGCGCCTGTGAAGTGCTTGAAATAGAGTTAAAAGAGCGGTTAATTGTTTTTAAGCAATTTGATCGATATGTTCTATCAAACCTTGGTCCTGTGCTAGACGAAGCCAACAAAACATTAATACGCCTTGGCATTATGCCATCGC
>NZ_LWEY01001884.1:0-1390 GCF_001634935.1 Oleiphilus sp. HI0043
GTGTCATGGCGCCTTACTTGGGGCTATATCTCGATAGTAAGGGCTTCAGCTTATTAGAAATCTCCCAGCTGCTTTCCTTATTGATGATAACGAAGGTGCTTGCTCCCTTACTGTGGGGCGCATTGTCTGATCGTTTTAGTAACAATGTCTTTCTGGTTCGTTTTGGGACGCTAATGACGCTTGTCTGTTATAGCGGCTTTTTCTTTGCCAACACTTTTCAGGCTTATGCCCTAGTTATTGTCTTATTTAGTTTCTTCTGGAATGCGGTCTTGCCACAGATAGAGGTCGTAACGCTTTTTAATCTGGGTAGTAAGAAAGAGTTGTATGGGCGGATACGGCTATGGGGTTCAGTCGGGTTTATCTTTAGTGTTATGGGATTCGGTATAGTATTTGATATTTGGGGGATTGCATATTTTCCTATAAGTTTGCTCTGTGTGATCGCGTTGATTTTTGTTAGCAGCTTAGTTCATTTTGAGGAACCGAAAAGAACGCAAAGCCATGATGAAGCTAGCCATGGCTTTATGGTGTATTTAAAGCGACGTGATATTCAGCAATTCTTTATCGTCTGCTTTTTATTGCAGGTTTCTCACGGCGCTTACTACACTTATTTTAGTATCTACATGGAATCTTTGGGTTATAGCACTGCGCAGGTTGGGGTGCTATGGAGCTTAGGTGTTATTGCTGAAGTGCTTCTCTTCATTTATATGCACCGTTGGTTTGGCTTACATTCGATACGTTTGATTATGGCTATTTCTTTATTGCTGACTGCTTTCAGGTGGGTCGTAACAGGGCTGCTTGCAGAATACTGGATGGTAATTGTTATCGTACAATGTATTCATGCATTTTCTTTTGGAGCGATGCATGCGACAGCGATCAAATTTGTTCATCAGCGATTCAA
Organism: Oleiphilus sp. HI0043; assembly: GCF_001634935.1. Classification (NCBI taxonomy): domain Bacteria; kingdom Pseudomonadati; phylum Pseudomonadota; class Gammaproteobacteria; order Oceanospirillales; family Oleiphilaceae; genus Oleiphilus; species Oleiphilus sp. HI0043. Next base: position 899 of record NZ_LWEY01001884.1, read on the forward strand.
ACTCAGGCACCAGGGGCGGGCGCAGGCACTTTATAGTAGTTTGGGTTTCGGTGCGGGCGGTGCGGCAGGTGCTTATTTTAGTGGCGTAGTCGTATCTGAATATGGCTATTACTGGACCTTTATTATTAGTGGTCTTGTTGCGCTCGCCGCCGTATTTTTTGTTTACTCTCTCAGATTTAAAACTAGTCATTTTAGCTAAGTTTTAGTCAGTTATATCTCTTGTTTTTATACGCGCTGATTGTTTTGCCAATTACTTGGAATCGGTGTCGAAAAAAAAATTCCCTATAAGTTGGTGGAATGAAGAATTTGCGTCTATGCTTTGTTTTAAGTGTATTTGCAGCTCTCCGAAATTATTCAGAGCGGCGGATCTAGAAAAACAACATGGCTAACAAGGTTCTGTTGGGGCTTAGCTTGTCATGTAGTACAACATCGATTTGATCTTAGGCTTTATTGGTTTCACCAAACAAGAAAAATCACTTGAACTGAGCCTAA
>NZ_LWEY01001885.1:0-854 GCF_001634935.1 Oleiphilus sp. HI0043
TATGGAATAAGGTGCAGCCCTTTTATCTAACTGCACCTAAGTGGGGTTAATATAGTTGGCTAAGCTTATTCCTAAGTTCAGCCAACTTGCACTTCACTTATGAAGCTGCTCTTTGCTCACCCTCAGGGATAACTAGACCTTGCTTATCGCCAACAAAGAAGCTTGCGAAGAACATGCCTACACCTGTAGTGAACATCACACCGAAGAACAAACGTACCCAGAAGACAGGATGAAGTTGTTCTTGAGTTGCCATAAAGCTCAGAGCATTTGCGTCATCTGGTAAACGCTGGAGAATAATCTGCCAGACGCCCGCCACGGTTAAGGCCAAGGTAATACCGCACATTGCGATACACATTGTCCAGAACGACATACGCTCCAATCTCTGTGCTCTTTCACAGTTGCCGTGAGGGCGACCACGCATAATTGGCATTGAATAGGACATTATCGTCATCACAATCATTGAGTAAGCCCCAAAGAATGCTAGATGTCCGTGAGCTGCAGTAATCTGCGAACCGTGTGTAAAATAGTTCACCGGTGCTAGCGTATGAATGAAGCCCCATACACCTGCGCCCAAGAACGCCATTACCGAAGTACCTAAAGCCCAAGTCAATGCTATCTGGTTGCCATGCTCATGACGACGTTCACGAACCATCTTGAATGCGAACACAACCATCATGAAGAAAGGAATTGGTTCAAGCGCTGAGAAGATAGAACCCAGCCACAACCAGTACTCACCCGGGCCGATCCAGAAGTAGTGGTGCCCCATTCCTATCAGGCCGGTAATCAGTGCTAAAGCAATAATCACATACAACCACTTCTCTATTATCTCACGGTCAACGCCAGTCACTTTGATC
>NZ_LWEY01001886.1:0-684 GCF_001634935.1 Oleiphilus sp. HI0043
TCAAGGAATACCCTATCGAACGTTACTTTAGAGATACGCGCGTGCATCGTATTCTCGAAGGTACTAACGAAGTAATGCGCTTAATCATTGCTAGAGCCTTGTTATCTGATGAAAACTTCCAGCTTCTCGGATAAGCTAGTAGGCAAGCTTCGCGCATTCCAATCTTCTGAAAAAGGAAAGAACACCCGCTATGACACAAGAAAATCAGACTATTTCCCCTAGTGACAAAATTATTGTTACTGTCGATGGTCATATTGCTAAAATTACTATCAACAATCCACCTGCAAATACCTGGGACTTGGAAAGCCTTGGCGCGCTTTCAAGCGTCATCGTAAAACTCAATGCAATGAGCGGAATAAGTGCCTTAGTCATACACGGGCAAGGCGAAAAGTTTTTCTCTGCTGGTGCAGACCTTAAGCAGTTTAGTAGCGGCGACAAGATACTTTCAAAAGATGTTGCACACCGTTTTGGCGAAGCATTTGAAGCCCTTGCAAGTTTTAAGGGTGTATCCATCGCGGCTATCAATGGTTACGCGATGGGTGGAGGTCTTGAGTGTGCACTTGCCTGTGATATCCGTATCGTCGAAGAACAGGCTCAGGTTGCACTGCCTGAAGCAGGTGTTGGTCTTTTACCATGCGCTGGTGGCACACAGCGGTTGAGTTGGTTAATTGGCGAAGCGTGGGC
>NZ_LWEY01001887.1:0-996 GCF_001634935.1 Oleiphilus sp. HI0043
ATTGTCCGCTGACCATGAAACACATGAGCTTGTGCTAGCGGATCTAGAAGAAATTGAAGCGGTATTTATTGAGCTTCAGGAGCAGCTTGAGCAATCCTCTTTCGAGCTGGAAATGCGCGAATCTGACATGGAATCCTGGCAACTTCGGTGGGATCAATTTAACCAGGACTCTGCAAATGCTCAAAAAAGCGCAGAGCTTGAGCAAGCTAAGATCCAGCAAACAGAAGAACGAATTCAAGAGCTCGAAATACGGCATGAACGCCTATCTCACTCCTCTATTGATGTGCAGCGAAGTATTGNAGAGCTAGATCATGGTCAATGGGAAGAGGAGCAGTTGATAGTAGATGAAAAACTATTAAGCTCTCAGCAGGAAGTTGATGACATATTGCCTAAAATTGAGCAACAACAAGACAAGATTGAATCACTAAGCGATCAGAAGTCTATCTTGCATGCAAAGATATCGGAGCAGAAAGCTGTCCTCGCTTCGCTTGTAACACTTCAAGAATCTGTCTTGGGTGATGATTCTAGCGTTTCTGCGCAAAAGCGGCAGATGGGTATTGATCAGCTGCCATTGCTGATGAATGAGCTTAAGGTCACTTCAGGTTGGGAAATTGCTGTTCAGCAAGCGCTTCATGATTGGATGAACTCTTTGGTTTCCGACGGCGTAGCAACGGATCTTATTCTGAATTGCGAAACATCAACTCTGGAAGGTTCTGTTACCTTATTAGATAAGGATAAAAATGGATCAAACTCTAATGTTGTAGCAAAATCTGGATCACTTGCTCAATATGTTGAAGGTGCACCGTCTCAAGTAATTTTAATACTAAACGATATCAAAGTTGCTGATTCAAAAGAGCAAGCACAGCTTGCTATTGCTACACTGGCGGAGCACGAGTCTGTTATATGTACTGATGGCCTTTGGTTTGGTCAAACATGGGCAAGAGTATACAGGCCCGGTGATACCGAGGCAGGCGTTCTTGAGCGTGCAAATGTTAT
>NZ_LWEY01001888.1:0-58573 GCF_001634935.1 Oleiphilus sp. HI0043
ACGATTTTTTTTAATTTGTTTTCGAAGAAATTTAAATTCAAAACCGAAAACCAAAACCTTTAACAAGCGAAGATAAATTACTGATTTTAATCACTTAATTTATCCTCTATCTCCTTCAAACTTCGCCGCTTTCGAAGCGGTTCGCCTTAAGGAGGTGCGCATTATATAGAGCTGATTCTTTAGGTCAACACCTTTATCAAACTTTTTATAAATTAGTTTGTAACGCTATTTTAACGAGACTTTAGCTATCTTTTTCTTGCCCGCCTGAATCACATATATACCAGGCACCGACAACTTCAAGCTCGCCTCTACCTTCTCGCCTTCTACATAGACTGCACCGCGACCCAAGACATCTTTAGCTGCTGCACCATTCTTTACCAAAGCCGCCATTCTTAGTACAGCAGATACTGGCAACTCCGACTGCCCCTCAGCATCAACATCAACTTCCGGAACATTATCTGGAATCTCACCCAAACCGACTCGGTTGCCTGCCGAGTTATGCGCAGTCGCCGCCGACTCCGCATCATGGAAACGCTCAATGATTTCGCGCGCAAACAGATCTTTAACCTCTTGCGGGTTTCTCCCTTGCGCAACCTCTTGTTTAAGAACCTCTATCTCTGCCAATGACTTAAAGCTTAATAATTCATAGTAGCGCCAGATCATTTCATCAGGTAGCGATAGCAACTTCGTGTACATCTCACCCGGCGCATCATTCACACCCACATAGTTATTGAGCGATTTGGACATTTTCTGGACACCATCCAAACCCTCTAATAAAGGCATCGTTAGAATTGTCTGAGGATCCATACCCGCATTTTTCTGCAAAGTACGCCCCATTAATAAGTTGAACTTTTGGTCAGTTCCACCCAATTCAACATCTGCCGCCATTGCAACCGAGTCATAACCTTGCACTAACGGGTACAAGAACTCATGAATTGCAATGGACTGCTCCCCTTTAAAGCGCTTACTAAAGTCATCACGCTCTAGCATTCTCGCTACAGTATATTGCCCGGCCAGCTTGATCATATCCGCAGCAGACATCTTCGACATCCATTCTGAGTTAAACATGACCGCTGTTAACTCAGGATCTAAAATTTTGAACACCTGCTCTTTATAGGTCTGCGCATTTTGCGCCACCTGCTCTTCAGTCAAAGGCGGCCGTGTAGCACTTTTACCGGTAGGATCACCAATCATGCCGGTAAAGTCACCAATCAAGAACAGCACCTCATGACCAAGATCCTGAAACTGCTTCAACTTATTAATGAGTACCGTATGCCCTAAATGTAAATCTGGAGCAGTTGGGTCAAATCCAGCTTTGACACGAAGTTTCTTCCCCGCCTCAAGCTTCTTTACTAAGTCTTCTTCTACTATTAACTCTTCAGCTCCGCGTTTAATAATTTCTAGAGCTTCTTGAACCGATCCCATCTTAAACTTCACCTTTCAACGCATACCAATAACAATCGAGAAACAATCGCGACATCAAAAAACAAACAAGTATATCATCTTTAACATTACTGTAAGCTTTATAAACAAACATTGACTTTGCTTGAACCCAGCTTACAACTATACTTATAGGAATATTTAACAGATTTTCACATTTTTATGTGACTTCTAAAAAGCATTAATACTCACTTTATTGAGTAAAGCAATTAATTAAAGCAGGCCAGACGTTGATTCACGCCTTTCCAAAAAAGCACATGATAGCCGCCAGCCTCACCGGCGCGGTAATGACACTTGTACTTGCACTGAGCCCTAGCAGCAAAGTCAATGCAACCAGAACGTCCATCGAGATTGATCTAGATAACCAGGTTTTGTCTAGCAGCGAGAGCGTTAAAGCATTAAACACGCAAGAGCCCAGCCAGCAGCCCCTGATTGCCAGCCCAACGCCTAAAGTCGAAAACTGGCAGAGTTTTGATATCAAATCAGGCAATACATTATCAACACTGTTTGCTAAAGCCGGGTACAACGATAAAATCATGTACTCCGTTATACACTCGTCGAAAGCTGCAAAGCAGATTGCTAACATTTACCCTGGCGAAAAAATCGCCTTTCTTAACGATGAGAACGAGCAACTTTCCCAAATCAAACTGGTTCGCTCCCCCCTTAAGTCAATTGTATTTAAACGGGATGAAAACAATTCTTTCACTAAAGAAGTTGTTACTCGCACCCCGGATATTCATATCGCCTACGGTGAGGGAACTATAGAAAGCTCATTATTCCTTGCAGGGCAAAAGGCCGGGCTCTCACAGTCGCAGATTATGGAGCTAGCCAATATTTTCGGCTGGGATATCGACTTCATTTTAGATATCCGCTCCGGCGACAAGTTCAACCTAATCTATGAAGAGTTATACCTAGACGGAGAAAAGTACAAAAACGGCAGAATTTTAGCGGCCAACTTCCACAACCGTGAACGAGAACTTTCTGCCGTCCTCTATGAACAAGAAAACGGCATTAGTAATTACTTTACTCCTGACGGAAAAAGCATGCGGAAGGCCTTTATCAGAACGCCTGTCGACTTCGCTCGCATCTCCTCACGCTTCAACCTGCGTCGCAAGCACCCTATTCTACATAAAATCAGAGCGCACAAAGGCACTGACTACGCCGCGGCGACCGGCACGCCAATCAAAGCTACTGGTGACGGCAAGGTTATTCATGCAGCCAGAAAAGGTGGTTACGGTAAAACTGTCATCATCCAACACGGACAAAGCATCACCACTCTTTATGCTCACATGAATGGCTACGCACGCGGCATCCGCTCGGGCAAGCGCGTTAAGCAAGGCCAAATCATTGGCTATGTCGGTAGCACAGGACGTTCAACAGGGCCCCATCTTCATTATGAATTTAGAGTTAACGGTGTCCACAAAAACTCTCTAAAGGTGAAACTGCCACACGCGAGCCCTATCCCTAAAAAGGAGCTTGCTCGCTTTAAGAAAGCAACACACTCACACTTGGCACAGCTCGAGACCTTTTCAGAAAGTTATCAAGTCGCCTCTAATCAGTAAGTACAGATAGAGTCCCTGATATGGCAGACAAACTATATATAGGCGTCATGTCTGGCACCAGCATGGACGGAATCGATACCGTCCTTGCCTCAATATCTGAAAACAAAACCACCGGCATTGAATCATTTAGCGCACCATTTTCAAGCTCGCTTAAGTCGAAACTTCAGTCATTGTCACTACCAGGCGACAATGAGATAGACCGCCTTGGCGAAGCCAGTGTCGAGCTAGGTGAAGCTATTGCGGAAACCGTGAACGATTTACTCAAGAAAGCCAACAAGAATAGTAGCGATGTTTGCGCCATCGGTTGTCACGGACAAACAATCAGACACCGCCCTGAGTCAAGCAAACCCTTTTCACTCCAGATAGGCGACCCAAGTACAATCGCCCACATCACTAATATCACGACGATTACCGATTTCAGAATGGCAGATATGGCCGCGAAGGGGCAAGGCGCACCATTAGTCCCCGCATTTCACCAAGCAGTATTTGGCGACTCAAACGAAACGAGAATCGTTGCCAATATTGGCGGCATCGCGAACATTTCAGTGCTCTCAAAAACAAAGAACAAGCTATCCGGCTACGACACAGGCCCCGGAAATATGCTTATGGACCTATGGATTCAAAGCCGCTTAAAGAAAGCGTACGATCATAATGGCGACTGGGCGAGCACAGGGTCTGTTATCGAAGATTTATTACAGGGTTTTCTCGACGAGCCCTATTTCAAACAAACAGCACCCAAAAGCACCGGTAAAGAACTGTTTAACTCAGCATGGATAGCCAATAAGATTGCAAACAGCACATTCCAAAGCGAAGATATTCAGCGCACGCTACTCGAGCTAACGGCCAGCACAATTAGTAACAGCATCATCACCAGCACTAATGGTGATGGCTGCGACATCTTCGTCTGCGGCGGCGGCATCAATAATCAACTACTAATGACTCGCCTCCAAAACCTGCTTCCAAGCTATCGCTTAAGTTCAACCCTCGACCTGGGAATAGACCCGCAATTGGTTGAGGCCAGCGCTTTCGCCTGGTTAGCAAGACAAACACTGAACAACCTGCCAGGCAATGCCTGCTCCGTTACGGGAGCAAGCAAGAGCAAAATATTAGGTGGAATTTACCCCGCTTGAAGCGATTCCTTCGAAGCCTCTTCCGTATTTTGTTCTGGCTGCCACTTCTTTATTAACCCCATAACCTTGTAGCCTTTTACCCCCATCATTGCGCTAGCAGTCATCACACCTGCCATCAATGCGCCACCAACACCCGCAGTCACTACATCAGCACCGGTAAGGTAGAAGTTTTTAATCGGCGTTACCGGATGCAACCACGCCTGTTCAAAGCGCTCTACGCTATGGTCAATACCATAAATCTCGCCTTCTTCATTCCATTGAAACCATTGAGTCGAAAGCGGCGTCGAAAGCTCAACATAATCAAGAGCATCTTTTAATTGTGGCATTTGCTCGTAAAGCATATTCATCAATTTTTCAGTAAGCTTCACCTTAAGCGCTTCGTACTCTTCCCCGCGCTTATTCCAGGTCGACCCTTCCCATTCCGCAAACCACTCTGGCTTACAGGGTGCTACAATCTCTGCCGTAGACTTTCCAGGATAGCGTTCATTCCAGCTTGGATCTTTTGCTGAAGGAAAAGAAATATAGGTAAGCGGCAGTTCTGCTTCCAAGCTCTCATTGAACTTACTTACATTGTCATCATGATCACTCGTCGGGTATATCCAGAAGTTTTTCTTAGGTATCCCTAATTCTTTTGCCGTACCTTTAAAGCCCGCGTAAATACATATATGCGACGAGGAAATCTCCACTCTTTCTAACAACTTATTCAGTTTATGCTTTTTGATAGCCGACTCTGGCAGCAATTTATTCACCGTGGGATATAAACCAGCGCAACTTACCACTGCATCAGCCGTAATTTCCTGACCTTTCTTCAGCCTTACGCCATAAGCTTTATTGTTTTTGATGAGAATTTCATCCACACCAGCATAGGTAAAGACATTTCCTCCTGAACGCTGAATCACTGGAATAATTGTCTCTGCAATTTTTGCTGCCCCCCCAACCGGGTAACTACCACCATTCAAGTAATGCTTCGCCACCATCGCATGCATCATGAATGATGCTTTCTTAGGAGGTAAACCATAATCCCCCCACTGAGCGGTTAAGACGCCGATAAGTTCTTCGTTATCAGTAAGCTCTTTCAGCACCTCGTAAGTTGTTTTATAGAAATAATCCGGAAGAAATTTATGGCGAACGCGGTTATAGAGCAAACCTGCCATTCTGGGCATTGCCTGTCCGGCAAAGAATTTTGGCACAAGAGAGCTTACCCTATATAGAAGCTCCACATACTTATCGATAGCTTCAGTCTCTGATGGAAAATTCTTCTTCATCTCGTCTTTGAAAGCGTCTTTTCCCGCTAGGTAGTTATACTCTTTACCGCCTATAATCACTTGATCGAAAAGCGGGTCCATCTCTTCCCATTTGAGCTGACCATCTGTGATCACATCAAACAAACGGCGCAGCACCGTCCAAGGCTTATGAACCTCACCAATATAATGAACACCAACATCCCACTCATAACCATTGCGCTCATAGGCGTGCGTGTAGCCACCTGCGGTATAGTGCTGTTCTAGCACACAAACCTTCTTTCCCAACTTTGAGAGTAAGGCCGCATTTGCCAGGCCACCTATTCCGGAACCAATAACAATCACATCATAATGATCATCTGCTTTGTTTTTTCTATATCGAGTTCCAGTTCGCACCATTATTTCTCTCCACTGCATCAATCAGTCAAAAACACAAAAAACCAAGCTCACGACAAGCTCATTATTTCGACATATTACCTCGCAAACAAATTATTATGCAACTTATTGCATATTGAAAAATAATATATACTAGCCAATGTCTATTCAATTTAGAGCTGAGCCATGTCCTTAAAACACGCCATTCTCGTATTATTAGAAACCGAACCAGGCAGCGGTTATGACCTATTAAAACAATTTAAAGAAGGACTAGGGTATTTTTGGAATGCAAGCCACCAGCAAATTTATCAGCAACTAAAAGTTCTTTTAGAGCAGGATTTTATCTCCTGCAACAATATAAAACAGACTGATAAACCCGATAAAAAGGTTTACGACATCACAGCAAAAGGCGTTGAAGAGCTCAAGCAATGGCTATCGGCGCAGGTAAAACCGAATAAAACCAATGATGCCCTCTTGGTAAAGGTTTTTGGCGGCCACCTTATCGATCAAAACAACTTGTTAGAGGAAATTGAAGCGCATCAAGCGCTACACCAAAAGACATTACAAAGCCTTCTATCGATAGAGCAGAGCTACTTAAGCCTGCCCCCAGAGAAGCAAGCCAACTATAAACTTCCCTACCTTACACTAAGGCGCGGAATCATTGGTGAACAAGCCTGGTTAAGCTGGGCAGAGGAAGCCTTAGAGTCGATCAAAAAATAATCAAAGCTTTTTTTCTCAAATCTGCGTATAATTGCCGCCCTTTTATTCTGTCCTCGCGTCAGAACCATTTTATCGATAGGCATTCCTAACTATGACAGACTCCACGCCTCAATTTGAGCAACTTGGTCTCCCCGAAAATATCTTAAAAGCCGTAAAGGATCTTGGATACGAAACCCCTTCTCCAATCCAAGCTCAAGCAATACCCACACTTCTTAGCGGCAAAGACATTTTGGGTCAAGCTCAAACCGGCACCGGAAAGACTGCAGCATTTGCCCTCCCTTTACTTGCAAATATCGACGCAAACAAGTCTGAAACGCAAGTATTGGTGTTAGCCCCTACACGCGAGCTAGCGATTCAGGTTGCTGAAGCATGTCAAAGTTATGCGAAACACATGAAGAACTTCCATGTTCTTCCTATTTACGGCGGCCAAAGCTATAGCAACCAGTTACGCCAGCTCAAGCGCGGCGCACAAGTGGTGGTTGGCACTCCGGGACGCGTCATGGATCACATGCGACGCGGGACGCTGAAACTCAACACCCTAAAAACCTTAGTACTTGATGAAGCAGATGAAATGCTACGCATGGGCTTTATTGATGATGTTGAATGGGTATTGGAACACACACCCGAGGATCGGCAAATCGCCCTATTCTCTGCGACCATGCCTCGCGAGATTAAGAAAGTAGCCCAGAACCACCTCACAGACCCAGAGATCATTAAAATCGCTGATAAAACAGCGACGGCAAAAACCATCAACCAGCGTTATATGATGACCTCCGGCATCGATAAGCTAGAAGCTTTGACTCGCGTTTTGGAGATGGAAACCTACGATGGTGTCATTATTTTCGTACGTACTAAAATTGCCACCGAAGAGCTTGCGTCAAAACTTAACGCTCGCGGTTATTCGGCGGCGGCTCTAAACGGCGATATAGCACAAGCGGCCCGAGAGAAAACAGTAGACCGCCTAAAGAAAGGTGGCATCGATATCCTTATCGGAACTGACGTTGTCGCGCGAGGTCTGGATGTGGAACGCATCAGTCACGTCATCAACTATGACGTTCCTTACGATACTGAAGCCTACGTTCACCGAATTGGCCGAACAGGCCGCGCCGGTCGTTCAGGTGATGCAATACTTTTCATCACACCACGTGAAAAGCGCATGCTTCGCTCTATTGAGAAGGCAACGAGCCAAGCTATTACACGAATGGATGTGCCGACAGCGAATGTCATTAATCAGATTCGCGTAGACCAGTTCAAGAAAAACATCCTGGAGCTACTTGAGTCTAACGACACCAGCTTTTTCCAAGAGATCATCGAAACGCTCATTGAAGAAAGTCATGCAGACCCGATCAAAATTGCTGCTGCACTCGCTCATATCAATAATGGTAATCGTCCCTTCTTGCTTGATCCGAATAGCGATAGAAAGATCAACAAACCCGAGCGAGAAAGGGAACCAAGGGAACCAAGAGAAAGAGATAGCCGAGGCGGTATGGATAAGTTGAAAGCCGCTCCTCGCCCACTAAGGGATCATCCAGATGTTAAACTGGTTCGCTACCGCTTGGACGTAGGCTATAAAGATAATGTCAAACCTGGCAATATCGTCGGCGCTATCGCAAACACTGCTGATTTAGATAGCGAATACATCGGACAAATTGAGATATACAACAACTTCAGTACGGTAGACTTACCTGACGGCATGCCTAAGTCGGTTTTATCTTTACTTAAAGCAGCTCGTGTCGCGAACAAGCCAATCAATCTGCGTAACTTCTCTATGGATGAAGTTGACGAAGGCTCTTTAAGGCCTAGCCCTAATAAGCGAAACACTAAGCCTCGCTCAAATCGACGTAGCGGAAGCAAGCCAGACCGTAAAGGAAAGGCTAATCGAAGCCGTGATAGAGATAGAAGCTAAGTAAATTGCAGACACAAAAAAACCGGACTTAGAGAAATCTAGTCCGGTTTTTTTGTGTCTAACAGCAGTTCTAGTTATTGCTAATTAATAACTTACTTACTGTTTTCAAGAATATAGTTAACTGTCGCAGCAATCTCGTCATCAGAGCAAGACATACATGTACCTTTAGGAGGCATCGCGTTTACACCAGAAATAGCATTAGCGATCAAAGCATCCACACCTTTTGCAGAACGATCAGCCCAAGTCGCTGCATCACCAAATTTCGGAGCGCCCATCGCACCAGTACCGTGACATGCTGCACATGAAGTGTCATAGATTTCTTTTGCGCTTTTAGGCCCTGACGCTACGGCTGCAGCAGCTGTACCACAGTCATCACCTTCAACACATACTTTACCGACCGGCTTCAATCGATCACGAATAGAGTCTTCATCCATTGCTGCATTAACAGAGAACACGACTGCCATAGTCATTACAGTTGATAGCAACACTTTGATTAGCTTATTCACTTAACACCTCATCTCTCATTTAATATTTATAGTGCACCTACTCTCATTTGATATTTATAGTACACCTATAATGTTGGCAGCATTATAGGGCATATTACAAACAACACAACCGTAGATATCTTCGAAAAAGCCCGGAAAAGTCGTTCTAAGGCAGCCAAATAAACCTATCTCACACCTTATTCCTAGATTAGGTCATATTTGTTAATTTTTTCTGCATTGTTCTTTGTTCAAAGCCCAATCCTTGACTACACTTGAACTTGAGTTTGAAAATATTCGCAAGAGCTGGTTTCTGTCCCAAGTTATAAAAAGGATGAAGAGCCCTTCAAATAGGTAATTCAAACAGCAATATGAGCCTCTCAGGTAACCCCTATAAAGTTATTACAGAGTACTCATTGAATAGTAAATTAAAATGGAAAAGGTTAGATAATGTCAGAAACACTTTCAGGAACCGTTAAATGGTTCAATGAATCAAAAGGCTTTGGTTTTATTCAGCGTGAGAATGGACCAGACTTGTTTGTTCACTTCAGCAATATTCAAGGCGACGGTTTTAAAACTTTGGCAGAAGGCCAAGCAGTTACATTTACAGAAGGCTCTGGCCAGAAGGGCCCTCAGGCTGAAAATGTAAACCCTGCATAGTAAGAATTCCTCATTCAACCCCGTTCCGGGGTTGAATTTTTCCTCTCTCACAAGCCTCACACTCAGTCAGCTAAACTCCTCAAATAAGCGACCTCTAGCGAAACCAACGTTTACCATTTCGAAAAGCTCTATTCAATTCAAACAGTCCACGATTGAAGTGCACTCGACACTTTTGTAACAGCGTATACTCTATGATTCGACGCTGATATAGGTGCAGGCTGACATGCCCCCAAACTACCCACCAGCGAACCGGATTCATTCCTTTACCTGACTTACCCGTGTCTTTATTCAAAAGCATTACATTCAATTGAACATCTGGCTTTTTAGGGTGATCGAGCACTAGACCAGTACCTTTAAAGCCCATTTTCTTGTATCGATAGACCCAATCATCGAGACTCGAAACCATTACGTACTTCTTACCCGCCGACAAGCCTTCACGGTACATATTTTCAAACACACCATGCAGAACGTCGGTGTCCTGATAGTACTTTTCAATACATATCGCGGTAATTTCCATAAGCTCTTCATATTGAGGCAGCTTTGCAAAAAGGCTCTTTGGTAATAACTGGTCAAGCTCAAATGGCTTCTCACCTCGCTCACCAAATACCAGCAAAGCACTACCGATTACGCGCTCATTATGAAAAGCAATCAATATCCGACCATAAGCATCCTGCTGCATAGCAAAGCGTGCAATAGGGTCATCTTTGTTACACATCCCCATACTCGCGTATGACTTGCGACGCAATTTCAAGACGGCTTCGTACTCCGCCTGAGTTTCAACAAAACGATACTGAACCAGCTCTTGAATATGCTGGGCATTCATACCCGCTCGACTAATGTCTCGCGGCGTCTTCTGTGCAAAATGGAAGCAATGCTGAGCCAGCTCGTCTTCTGCCAAATACGAAAGTGAGGGCGTTTCAATAAAGCATCTAATTTTATTCTGATCCGTTAACGAAACGTTGGACACCTTACCGACGACATTCTGAAGCTCTTGAATCGAACCCAAGCTATACTTCAGCTCCATACCTTCAAACAAGGTAAACTCTGTGTGAATCCCGCTTGCATAGAAGCCATTGCGAGACAAACTCTCCACCTCAAAATAGGCGTTTTGTTTGTAGACAAAAGGGTGAACCATTTGTCCTTTTAGGCTTTGTTCGGCACTTAAGTGGATAGGATGGAAACGGTCGTGCTTACTGCTCTGTTCGTGCTCAATGACCGCCGCAATTTTTACCTGCCCCTGCCTGATGGGCTGCCGGTCTATAATAAGCCCTTTAATCAGGTACTCGTGGTGTATCAAGGGGCTTACTAATACTTCTATTTTCCCTCCCACTTTCAGATCATCAGCATGCTCTTTTGAAACCGAGATAGCAAAGCCCAAACTTGAGAAGTCTGTGAGGGAAACCGAGAGGCTTTTATGCTCCAGACGAATCATCGCCTGGAAACCGTGCTTCCCGCTTAAAGATTGCCGAGCGATACGTCTATCTTCTCGGCTTATGAACTGGGTCTTAAATTCCATTATGGAAGTTACTCTAATTAATTGACAGCCTACAGCTATTTATTGAATTTATTATTTAATGACTGCCCGCATTCTGTACAATTTTTCCTACAATAACAACTCTCGCAAGTCACCTAGCACCTGTGACAATAAAGTTGTGAAACGCGCAGCATCGGCTCCGTTAACTGCTCGATGATCATAAGATAAAGACAGTGGCAACATTAAGCGTGGTTTGAAGGCTTCACCGCCATCCCAAACCGGTTTCATTTGCGCTTTCGATACCCCTAAGATCGCCACTTCCGGTGTATTTACAATTGGTGTAAAGGCGGTACCGCCCACACCACCTAAACTAGAAATAGTAAAACATGCCCCCTGCATATCCGCTGGCGACAACTTTCTGTCTTTCGCTTTGGCTGCCAAAGACTGGCATTCCTGGGCAATATCCCAAAGGCTTTTTTGGTCGACATTGCGAATAACCGGAACAACCAAGCCAGCAGGCGTATCTACTGCCAAGCCGATGTGTATATATTTCTTACGTACAATTTTCTCGTTTTTTATATCGAGTGAAACATTGAACTGCGGTAGCTGCTGCAAAGCATAAGCGCACGCTTTTATAATGAAGGCTACCGGTGTCAGCTTTACGCCGCGACTCTCAGCCTGTGCTTTGTGGCCTTTTCGAAAAGCCTCAAGGTCTGTAATGTCCGCCTCATCAAACTGCGTAACATGCGGAACCGTTAGCCAACTGGCCTGCATATTCTTAGCAGTAAGGCGCTGAAGTTTATCCATCTGCTGGATTTCAACTTCTCCAAATATTGAGAAGTCAGGCAAAGCAATTTCAGGAAGACCTAGCCCCCCTTGGTTACCACTTTGCGCAGCCTGGACCTGAGACTTTATATATTTCCTTAAGTCCTCTTTCAGAATTCTACTTCGAGGCCCGGAACCCTTTACTCGAGACAACTCAACTCCATGCTCTCTCGCAAATTTACGAACTGCAGGACCTGCATGAACCTTGCTTCCTGAAATCTGAGGCAGCACCGCAGGCGCATCATCCTCACTTACGATTGTCTCTTCCCGGGCATCAGTGTCATGCTCAGGTTTGGGCTTATTTTCATTGCTAGGCTTGCTGATTTCTTCGTTAGCATTCGCTGCTGATGAACCACCTTCAACCTTGAGCTCTGCAATAATATCACCTTTGGAAACCTTGTCTCCAACTTTGATATTAAGCGTTTGCAAAATACCCGACTCAGAGCAAGGTATCTCCATGGTTGCTTTATCAGACTCCAGCACAATCATCGCCTGATCACACTCTAAGGCATCACCTACTTCAACCAAGACCTCAATGACTTCAACCGATTCACTTCCGCCTAAATCCGGTACAGCTACCTGAACAAGCTCACTTTGCGGTGTTTCGCCCGGACTCTTCTCTTCCGAAGCTGATTCCTCAAGCTGAGCGTTCCCCTCAGAGGGTTCCATCACCAGTACCAAGGAACCTTCACTGACTTTGTCTCCTACTGTCAAAGAAACTGATTCAACCTTCCCCGCACATGGACTGGGTACCTCAACGGTCGCCTTATCCGATTCCAATACAATAAGTGAGCTGTCCACCTCAATTTCATCACCAGGAGATACACAGACCTCTACAACCTCTACTTCGCCCTCAACTCCGACATTGGGGACTTTGACTTCTATCGAATTCATCATCGTCTCCTGGTTATCGTTGAGTTGGACTTAGACAATTTCGGTCAATACCGAATTTGCGCATCGCATCTAGCACTACCTTCGCTTCAACCTTCCCTTCTTCAGAAAGTGCACTCAAAGCCGCCACCACGACATAGTGTCGATCAATTTCAAAAAACTGTCTTAATTTCTGCCGAGTATCACTCCGGCCAAAACCATCAGTCCCCAGAACCGTATAGCGCTTCGGTAAGTATGCTCGAATCTGCTCGCCATAAAGGCGGATATAGTCAGTCGATGCCACCACTGGTCCTTCACGTTCACCCAAGCAAGTTTCGACATAGCTTACTTTTTTCTTTTTATCCGGGTTCAACATATTCCAACGAACGGTCTTCATGCCATCTCGCGCCAATTCATTAAAACTAGTGACACTCCAAATATCACTTGCGATGTTATATTCATCACGCAAGATTTCGGCAGCAACTCTAACTTCATTTAATATGGCACCACTACCCATTAACTGAACGCTGAGTTTCTTTCCTCGCCCCTTAGGTTTAAGGGTATCGAATAAGTACATCCCTCTCAGGATTCCCTCTTCGGAGTCTTTGACCAAAGCAGGCTGTTTATAGTTTTCATTCATAATACTCAAATAGTAATAAACGTCTTCATTCTCCTGATACATACGACGTAAACCATCTTGAATAATCACCGCTAATTCACAGGCATAGGCGGGGTCATAAGCGATACAGTTCGGTATCGTTCCTGCCATAATATGACTATGTCCATCTTGATGCTGCAGCCCTTCTCCGTTGAGCGTTGTTCGACCTGCAGTTCCACCAACAAGAAAGCCGCGAGAACGCATATCGCCCGCCGCCCACGCGAAGTCCCCAACACGTTGAAACCCAAACATTGAGTAGTAAATATAGAACGGTATGAGCGGGTAATCATGAGTGCTATATGAGGTTGCGCAGGCCATCCATGCAGCCATTGCACCCGCTTCATTAATCCCCTCTTCCAGAATCTGTCCACCTTGATCTTCACGATAGTACATCACCTGATCACTATCATTCGGCACGTATTTTTGACCTTCAGAGGTATAGATGCCAAGTTGACGAAACATTCCCTCCATACCAAAGGTTCTCGCTTCATCCGGCACGATTGGCACGACGCGCTTACCGATACGCTTGTCCTTAGTTAAGGACGAAAGCATTCTAACAAAGGCCATGGTAGTTGAGATTTCTCTCTCACCACTGCCCTCTAGTTGATTCTTGAAAAAACTCAAGTCAGGCGTCACCAAAGGCTGACTCTGGGCACGCCGTTTTGGATAGAATCCACCTAGTTCCTCTCGGCGTTTTTTCATATAGACAGCTTCAGGGCTGTCTGCTGATGGCTGATAGTAAGGGATTGATTCTATATCGTCATCGCTGACAGGCACCCCAAACCGGTCACGGAATGCCTTAAGTGTTTCGACATCAAGTTTCTTCAGCGAGTGAGTACTGTTTGTTCCTTCACCAACCTTACCAAAGCCATAACCTTTGATCGTGTGCGCCAGAATAACGGTCGGCTGACCTTTATGATTAACCGCCTTATGATACGCAGCATAAACCTTGTAAGGATCATGCCCGCCACGATTAAGTTGCTCAATATCCCGATCACTCAATTGCTCAGCTAACTTGGCAAGCTCCGGATAGCGACCAAAGAAGTGCTTCCTCGTATAAGCCGCACCATTTGACTTAAAGTTTTGCATCTCGCCATCAACCACTTCATCCATCGCGCGCTGCATCGAGCCATCAGTATCTTGATCAAACAGAGGGTCCCACATCCGTCCCCAAATAACCTTGATAACATTCCACCCTGCGCCGCGGAATACCCCTTCAAGTTCTTGAATAATTTTACCGTTTCCTCTAACAGGCCCATCCAACCTTTGAAGGTTACAGTTCACGACAAATATCAGGTTATCGAGTTTTTCTCGCCCCGCTAGAGCTATGGAGCCAAGCGTCTCAGGCTCATCTGTCTCGCCATCGCCTACAAAGCACCAGACTTTTCGATTGCTTTTATCAGTAAGCTCTCGACTATGTAAGTACTTCATCACATGCGCTTGATAGATGGCTTGTAAGGGCCCTAAGCCCATAGATACCGTTGGGAACTGCCAATAATCAGGCATTAACCAGGGGTGAGGATATGATGGCAAACCATTTCCATCTACTTCATTTCGATAATTATCCATTTGCTCTCTAGAAAGCCGCCCCTCGATAAAGGAACGAGCATAGATACCTGGCGAAGTATGCCCTTGAATATATATAAGATCCGCTTCGCGCTTATCATTTCCCGCGTGAAAGAAGTGATTAAAGCCAACATCGTAAAGTGTCGCACTCGAAGAAAACGAGGATATATGTCCACCTAGTTCCCCCGGCCGTTTATTTGCCCTGAGTACCATCGCCATTGCATTCCAGCGAATAAGAGAGCGAATCCTACGTTCCATAAACAAATCGCCGGGCATCCGAGCTTCTTGGTCAGTAGGAATTGAGTTGCAATACGGCGTCGTCACTGAATATGGTAACTCACCACCTAACTTGCGAGCCTTCTCAGATAGTAAAGCAAGCAAATACTCCGCTCGCTCCATACCTTCATTATCGATTACAGACTGAATAGCTTCTAACCATTCCGAGGTTTCAATTGGATCAGAATCATCCAACATAGAGCACTCCTTAGGACACTAAATATTATTATTCTCTAAGAAAGCCAATCCTGGCACGCGAATCACCGCCAAAAATAAGCCGTCTTTACACATGACTCTAAGTTTAGACCCTCATTAGCAATAGCGTTAATTGAGTTTAGTAAAATAAACAACAAGCATAACGTGAATAATATTCACATTATTAAATGTACATATAGGACTTAAAACTGTATTATTTGTAACCAGCCGCAATTGATCTGCAGCGATATGTTCGAATGGAATATTTTTTTAGCTTTACTATGTTGTGTGTCTTGTTGAAATGAAAGCTCCGCTTATTCTTAGTATTTCTCTGCCCTTAATGTTGATAGCAAGTAAGTCACTTGCTTCGCAGCCAATTAATTCTCAAGAAAAGAGCACTATTGCCACTTATCAATCTTTGGCAATGAGCGAGTCAGACATGGACGACGTCTCTGCCATTGCCGGCATCTCTGTTTTGGACATATACGGCTCGCCTGCCGCAGGCTTAACCGTCGATAGCGAAGATGACGAAGCAACGAACTCTAACGGGAAAAATTCATACAATGAAGCAGAAGATACACAAGATTTTGCATCCCACGAGCTGAAGAAAATTGAAGACGGTGGACTGGCTACCACTCAAGCTAGTAATGATATAGCTTCGCCAACTGAAACATTAACTATTGAAGATAATTCAGTTGTCAGCGGTGCCGCACAAAGCTTTACCACCACCAGTGAAATAAATTATAAACCGAAGAATTTTCAGCATGAAATGAAGCAACTAAGTGGTGACTCAATTTCTATTTCACGTAACCTTCATGTAGACCTACTAAAAATAGAAAATCTTAGTGGCGATCATTATGACGAAAGCCGCTCCGCGGGCAGTATTTACCTATCCGACTGGACTTCTCGAGGTGACACAATCCTAACGCCTCGTTAGAAACCACCTTACCAGGCAGCGACCGTATTTCTTAGTATTTGCATCTGCCCTTCAATCTGCGCTTTAGAGTTAACAGCTCTGCGCCAGACAATCATCCCTTGAAGCTGGCAGAGCACAAATGCAGTCATATCCTCACTTCTCATTGTAGCTGGCTGCTCTCTTTGTATTTCATTTATTGCATTAAAAATAGCATCACGAAGATCATCGACCAGCAGCTTTAGAACCGACCTCACATCGGCGTCTTTTGAAATCTGGCTTAAGCCAGTATTCTGCATCATACATCCTAACGAACCCGCTTCAGACTGAAGCTGCTCCAAAAGCAAAACAAAATAATCATCTAAACGCTGCCTTGCAGGCTTATCACTCTTAAGCGGCGCTAACAAATAAGCTAGAACAGTCTTCCTATAATGCATTAAGACCTTTATGAATATTTCTTTCTTATCACCAAAGGTATTGTAGACACTAAAGCGGTTAATCCCAAGCTCATCTACCAAGTCTTGCATAGACGTTGCTTCATAACCCTTAAGCCAGAAAAGCTTCATTGCTTTATGCAACACTCTATCCGCATCAAATGCTAACTTACGACCCATATGCCTTTCTCAATGAATGTACTAATAAAAACTAATTATAGATTATTCTTGACCGGTCGTTTAGAAAAAAATACCATTCTAAACGATCAGTTAGAAAAATTACTAAATCCCGACCAATAACGAATAAGGAAAAACCCTATGAAAATATATGAGATGAGAATCGCACCGAACCCGCGCAGAGTCCGAATTTTCTTAGCTGAAAAAGGGATTACGGACATAGAGTTCATTGAGATCGACCTTCAAAAAGGAGAAAACCTAAACTCAGAATTCAAACAAAAAAATCCATTGGCTAAAGTTCCGGTTCTAGAGCTCGATAATGGCCAAACAATTTCTGAGTCCGTCGCCATCTGTCGATACTTTGAAGAGCTATATCCAGAGAAGCCTCTAATGGGTGAAACTGCTTTCGAAAAGGCTCAAATAGAAATGTGGCAACGTTGGGCGGAGTTTTACTTTCTGATGCCAACAGGTATGTGCTTTCAACACTCAAGCGGCTACTTTAAAGACAGAATGAATCCAATTAAGGAATGGGGAGCCGAGTGTGCCACTCATGTTAGAAAATTTATGACACACCTGAATAAGCATTTAGAGCACAATACATTTCTTGCCGGTGACACATTCAGCATTGCTGATATTACCGCACTCTGCACAATGGACTTTAATCGAGTGAATCAGATATCTATAGACAAAGAACAAGTTCACCTTCTGCGCTGGTATAAAGAAGTTTCCTCTCGCCCATCGGCTAAAGCCTAGGTACATATATGATTGATCTATATACATCACCAACCCCTAACGGACACAAGATTAGCATTGCGTTAGAGGAAATGAATATTCCTTACAAAGTAATCACTGTTGACCTATCTAAGGGTGAACAAAAAACGCCCGAGTATATCGCTATTAACCCGAATGGGCGAATACCGGCGATTATTGATCACGACAACGAAGGTTTTACTCTTTTCGAATCGGGGGCCATCCTGATCTACCTAGCCGAAAAGTCGGGAAATTTTTACGCACATACACCTAACGAGCGCGCGCTTATAAATCAGTGGCTAATGTTCCAAATGGGCGGAATTGGTCCAATGATGGGGCAAGCAAATGTTTTCTTTCGCTACTTTCCAGAAAAAATCCCCGCAGCTATTGACCGTTATCATAACGAGGTAAAGCGTTTGTTTGGAGTACTTGACTCTCACTTAAGTGAACATGAGTACCTGGTAAACAATTACAGCATTGCAGATATCGCAAACTGGGCTTGGGTTCGAACCCACAACTGGTCGGGTGTTGAAATCGATAGCTATCCAAACTTGGAAAGGTGGGTAAAAGCAATATACGAACGGCCGGCAGCATTAAGAGCCATTGATACGCCAAAGCGCCCTCGCTCAGAAAAAGTCGTTGCTAGTGGGCAAAAGATAATCGTTACCTGACAGACAGCGCTAATCAATTAAAAAGCGGGGAGCAGTGTGCTTCCTTGCGCACTACTCCCCGCTACCCAAGCTGAAGTCTTGCTGACCTCTTGGTAGGTTGATAAACCCTCATCACAGATGCTCATCCTTGAGCCCTACCCGCTTGTTCACGAAGTTAACAGCCAAATGCCACTGAAAGAATAATAATACTCGCTAAGCAGCATCCCTCGACTCCTCATGATAGATAAGGCTAGTTCGCTAGCATAAACTCTTCCGCGGCGTATCCCTTGCGTAAGGCAAAGCTAAATCCCTTTACTGCGTGAAGAACGTCTTATCTGGAACTAATGTTATAAGCAATTTTTGGGTGTGAATAGTTGTAGCTACAACCTTTTCAAAAAAATAGTCTAGTGATACTGAAATAACTTGGCCAGTACGCGGAAGGCCTTATCATTTGGAACAGAGCATATACTGAGCTTGTTATATATCGCCAATTTCTTTTTATTAATAGCTTGCTGGGAGATTCCCTTCATTTCAGATAATTGATTAACATCGTAAATTAACAGTTCTCTAGCAAGCTCCTGATCAGAGGAGCTGAGCTGTGCAAAAGGACTATCCCCCTCAATAAACGTATCCCCCTGGGCTGCGGATATAATCGCACTCCAACAAGGAGCGAAGCCCTTATTTTTATCCAAAACGGCATAACACCCCAGGCGCATCATTTTTGCTGCGCTCAAGTTATAAGAGTTTGGACTGGTTAGGATAATCACCTGGCCTTTGAACTGTCTACCGAGCCAGCCAACCAAAGCCCAATAATCAACCCCTGGGATTCCTGCATCGACGAGAAGAATGCTCTCGCTTCCCGCTAATAGAAGCTGCTGTTCAAGCTCAGGAGATATTTGGTTGAACGTCTCAAATTCGCACCCCAGCAATACATCTAGAGATATTCTTAGCGTATCGAGCAAGACCTGATCGGTAGAGATTACCTTAACGTGCACCTTCACTCCTAACAAACCAGACAAAGCGAATAGGTTTCGTCATAACTAATTTCTGCTCGTAGATTTGACGCCTTCGCCAACATGAAAAACTCTAGTTTTAAGCAAGCTAATTCTGCACCACGCTCAACACTTGATAGTAAGGGGTTAAAGTAATCGTTATATGTAAATCGCCCTCCAAGATCAAAGTGAATACACTCTCTTTGAGGCTGAACCATGTCTTTAATGTCATAACCTAAAATGGAGTAATAATCTTTAAGGGTCGCAAGCATCAACACCATTGCAGCCTCATTACTTTCAATATTGCGATCAAATCGTTTTTCGCTCTTGATACCGAACTGACGCAGCAACTTAGACAAACGAAAATTACTATTCATCGCTGTCTCAACTTCTCTAGCATAAACTCTTTTAACTGCCGCTATTATTCTCTGGCTTAGAAAACGCTTGAATTGCTCGCTATCCCGAATACATACCTCGTCCATATAACGCTTGGAGTGCAGCCAACCTCGCTCACATACAGCCAAATACTCTGCTGGAAATAACACCAATTGTTCTCGATGCTGTTTGCTTAATTGCGCTTTTTCAATCCCCTTTTTCAGAACAGCCAAGCGGTCATCTATAACCTGCTGAATACAGCTATTCTCACTCAAAAGCTCCTCACAGGCTTTACTCAATAAGCAGCTCAACACAGCATCCAGCTCCAGATTTTTTGGAGTCTTTGATAAGAGTTCACCGCTATCGATAAAGCTACTAGTCGAAACAACCTTGATATGAGGCCAACGCTGATCAGCTTCGTTTAAAAATGAATATGCCGAAAAGCTGGCGCTCTCCTCATCCATCACAACCAGAAAATAATCAGCGGGTTTATGTTCCAAAAAGGAAATAGCTGATTGAATAGAGTTTGCACTTTGTATACGCAGGCCTTTAAATTTAGCTACACGTCGCGCAGAAGAACATGCTAAAGAATCATCACTAACAAACAAGAAGGCTTTGTCTAATTGCAAGCGGGTCGAATTCCATGTCATCACTTAAATCCTTTTATGATCACTGACTACTAACCGAACAAACTTATCACAGGTGCCGAGACAAGAAAGCCCGACCATATAATTAAAGGGTCACGGGTCACATTCACCTTATAAGCATATTCCATCGGAATCCAGACCGAAGGTCAACCACTATTTACATTGCTATTTGAATTAAACCTTCTACCAACAAAATATAGAATAGGTATATTACCCACAGCCCAAACAAAAAAAGCAGGCTAAGCCTGCTTTTTCTTAAACAAAATGGGAAAACCTAAAGAGTTAACGCGTACCGTAAACCACCATAGTTTTACCCTTAACCTGAACTAATCCCTGATCCTCAAGGGTCTTGAGTACACGTCCAACCATTTCACGAGAACAGCCAACTATTCGCCCTATTTCTTGACGCGTAATCTTAATTTGCATGCCGTCTGGATGAGTCATCGCATCAGGTTCTTTACATAAATCCAGTAAAGTGCGTGCAACACGACCCGTTACATCAAGAAATGCTAAGTCACCCACCTTACGCGTTGTCTGTCGCAAACGACTCGCCATTTGCTCACCAATAAAATACAAAATACGCGAGTCTTGAGACGATATTTCCCGGAACTTGTTGTAGCTGATCTCAGCAACTTCACACTCGGTTTTGGCTTTAACCCAGGCACTTCGAGAGTCCAGATTATCAAACAAGCCCATCTCACCGAAGAAATCACCGGCATTCAAATAAGCCATGATCATCTCACGACCATCATCATCTTCAATGATTACCGTTACCGAGCCTTTAATAATATAAAATAAGGAATCACTTTTATCGCCGGCGTAAATGATTGTACTTTTACTAGGGTATTTTCTACGATGACATTGCGATAGAAAGAAATCGAGGTGCTTTGTTTTACTTTCTATCGGTTTGAGTATTGTGGACATTCTAATTTACCTTTTTATTTGCTTACTTATCGTCAAGCGTTACTTCCTGTAATAGGCCAAAACTGAATCTTTATTCACTTTTTATCAGCAAAAACCGTAGCTTAGCCTACTATAATTCAGCTCAAGCACAAGGTTTTTCAATTCCTTTTTCGTAATAACCTTAAGTAACTCTTTGATACTTTTAAAAAGTATAGATCAAAAAAACAATTCCACAGTGATTATTAATTAGGGATTTATGTTACTCTGCATCATCATTTTGTAACATACACACTAGAGCAAGTGACATTCGAGGAACCAACAGTCCTCTACTCGCTTTTTTAAGTACTTCTTCGACGCAATTTCGCTAATTCAATTCTCATTACGAATACTCATTAGGTACACACATGAACGTAACAATTAATTGGGGCGGTGACGCCAAATTTGTAGGTCAATCAGGCTCAGGTCATGAAATAGTAATGGATGGCCCTCCTGACCATGGCGGAAAAAACCAAGGCCCTCGACCTATGGAAATGCTGCTACTAGGTTTGGGTGGCTGCACATCATTTGACGTCATGAGCATTCTGCAAAAATCCCGTCAAAACGTAACTGACTGCCAAGCAATTATCGACGCAGAACGTGCCGACGAAGTCCCCAGTGTTTTTACCAAGATCAGCATCCACTTCATTGTCAGTGGTGAGCAGCTTAAAGAAAGCCAAGTAAAAAGAGCCGTTTCTCTCTCTGCTGAAAAGTATTGCTCTGCTTCGATTATGCTTGAGAAAGGCGGTGTGGAAATCGCTCACAGCTATGAGATAAAAGAAGCCTGAGCCATAGTTCTTGAATATATAGAGCGAATTAAACTCACTAATTCGCTCTATGCCTCTTGCTATAAATCGATATAAGCAGAGACGGAAGAGCCCTGAACAAAATCGACCTTCAAGTGCTTCATTTTTTGCAGACAGATGGCTGTGTCAACGGCATTAGCCAAGACTTTCTTACCTAAATAGTGAGCGATTTCTATAATCGAATCCGCCGCCTTTTCATCACCTTCGGCTTGATTCAGCTCTTCCATAAACGACTCATCAATTTTGATCATATCGAAAGGCAACGCTTTGAGAAAGGCAAACGGAGACCGCTCTGAGCCAAAGTGATCGAGACAAAATTTGAAGCCTTCCGCTTTTAATTGGTTCATATAAGCCACCGCAGAGTGAATATCTTCAATCGCTGCGCAGTCATATAGATCAAAACATACTTTTCTAGCGGGAATTTTCCCTGCTCTGGAAAGAGAAAGCATTTGTTCAGTAAACTCTTCATCGCATAAAGAGTAACCACTAATCTGCACTCGGACATAGTTCTCATCATCTAAAACAGGGTGCTGATGTGCCTGCAAGGCTATCAGCTGCGCAATCCACCATGCATCCAGCTCTTTGGCATCTTCATCGCCACTGACCTCAAAAGGCGATTGCCCCCCCTCAACAAAGCACAACAGGTTCACGTGATTCTGTAATACGCTATTGCTGCTCGACGCATCGGCCTCACTCTCAGTATTGTTTAAACACTCCACAACCTGCATCTTCAGCTCAAGCGTCAGCGCACTAAAATCTATATCTTCAGGTAAAATGTTTTCTGACTCGTCAATATATAAAGTCGGGATATTGTCTGAATTGGCGACAGGCTCTGGTTCATTAACACGAACGCCATCCGAGGCAAACTCGTCTTCAAGCTCATTTCGATACTCTGAATCTGATCCATCGACACCCTCATCACTTTGATGTATTCGGGCAAAGCTCTCTTCAATTAACTCTAATGCAGCACGAATCATTGACTCTGGGTTATAAAACCCCATATGCGCCTTACTTTCACCAATCAACACTGACAATGCAGTCTCTTCAGACTCACATAGAGTCTCCAGCGTATCCTGGCACCGCAAACCTAAAAACTCTTCGCCATGGTCAACCGTAAATAAGACGAAGTCAGAATCATTAACCCGCCCTAAAACACCACCACCAAGCATACCACTCAATTGACCTGCAACATCCTTAGCGAAACTCGGCTCCAAACTTGCTGCATCATCTGTTTTGGTATCGTAAAAACGAATATAGAGTAAGTAACACTCTGCAGTTCGCTTGCCTTTCTTCATCAAGGTTCTAACCTGACGACAAAACTCTGATTTACGTATTAGGCCTGAACCTTCGTCATAATTCGACTCATACGCTATCTTGTCGTAAACCTCGGCAACCATATTGTCGAGGCTCTGGTTAACCATGGGTAGTTCATAATCAAAATCCAGAGATATTCGCCGGTCTCTTAGGTACGTCGCAAACTTTAGTAAGCCCAGCTCAATAACTTTCATACCCTGATGGTTTACACATACGAACTTGCTATAGCCTTTCGCTATCCAGACCAAGCGCATGTATTGCGGTTCCTTTCCTTCTCGCTCAAGTTGCAGCCAAGTACCCGTTTCAATAGATTTTGCTTTTAGAATCCAGGTTTTGAGCTCTTGAGACTTAGTAAGGTTTCGTTGCACCAAGTCATCTTCAGTCTCTGGCAGGTCTTGTAACTTAGCTTGCACCATATTATGGCAACCACGTGGCGCATTTTGAATAAGATGCTTTAACGACTCTCTTACAGTGCCAGACGCTTCATTCGTTCCCGATACCTGTTTCAGACCTTCTTGAATAACAGGAATAATTTTCTTAGCATCAACGGGGATTTCAGGATTGTCTCCAAAAGCAATTAGACGATCAAGAACCGATAAATAAGTATGCCACTGCTCACTATCTTCACCATATTTTATATGGGTGAGGTTCAGCAGTTCCTTCCAGCCATTTTCAACCAACACACTAACGGCTGATGGAACCTGCTTTCCAGCAAAACGTTGATTAAGTGCTGTTGCAACCGCAACCTTGGCCTCATCAACCTTATGCACACCATCAGCAGCGGCTGCCACTCGCTCTACATTCTTAACATATAGCTTGTTTTGCTTCTCGATCAATTGGTCCAATTCTGCCAGGACGCTATCGAATATTTCAGTATCTTGTTCAAACTGCTCAACAATCTGCTCTACTAATTCTGACACCTTTCGCCGGCTTGCAGGGTTCAAGGTAACACCTTTTGCGCCAAGCTGAGCAATACGGTTCATAACAGCTCTGACGGAGCTATTATGATCTTCAAAGAAACGCTCATCTTTCAGTAGCACTTTCAGTACTGGTACTTCAAGTTTAAGTAGGTGCTGTTTTGCTTCAGAACTAATACGGGGGTTATTCCGCATACTGTAAAAAAAGCGATCTACGACATCGATAGCAACCTTCTGTTGCTCATCGAGTGCTTTTTCAGTTCCCTGCTGTTTGAAGCTCTCCTCTACTCGGGACATCAAGCTAGGGCGTTCTTCCAGCTTGTCAGCATCACTAGCACCTTGAAGCTCAGCAAGGCCTTCGGTGAACTCTCCTTGCGAGTAATTCTCTAGTGGAGCGCTGGCCTCACCTAAGCGCTGACTCTGTTCAGCTGATTTTTTCCGCAAAGATCGCATCAAACCCACAACATTATTTAGCGCACTTTGCACTTCTGCCTGATTTTGTTGGAATGGACTATCGCCACCCATTTGATTTGCTTGACCGGATAGTGTTCCTAGACCTGGAGCCGCACCTGAAGGAGAGCTTGCGGACTGAAAAGGCGGCGCTGTTAATGCAGCGCTTTGAGTATCAGCTTGCCCGGTTCCACCACCAAGAGATTCGATAAAGGAAGAACGCTGCTCTTCTAACGGGGCACTTGGCGCTCCCAAGGCATCTTGGTTTTGTTGAGTTTCAGCGGAGGTAGCTAAACTTGCTTGGCTTTCTAAACTGGCTGCCATAGGGGACGCTTCCGGCACATAGCCTGGCCTTCCCGCCACACCAGGCCCACCTGCAGAACCACCCTGAGCTGAATTTTCTTGCTCTTGCGGTCTTTTCTCCTGAGAGGGCTCTGGTTTTGATCGCTTAGGTTTAGCTTCTGCACGTGACTTGACTGCCTTAGCCAGATCCATATTCGGTAGAATATTATGGTTAACCAAAATCTGGTTTAAACCTAAATACAAACTATCAAGCGACGTCATTACCTGCTTTTCAAACACCTTGAAAACCAGTTTCTCTAGTGCCCCACCCAAGCGCAGAGGTATAACGGCGGCATGAAAAGCACTCACCAACAATGCTGGGCCAAAAACACTTTGGTGATGGTTTTTATCACCAATTCCTACCGCATCCAAACGGACTTTAAGAGGTAATAATTCGGCACGATATTGAGTTTCACATTTGGTAATCAAGACCCTTGAAGTCAACCAGTCTTCAAAGTCACCTTTATCGACAAGCGATAGGGTATCGCTCATTTTTGTAGACATATCCAGATGCTCTTGATATGCCCCTAAAGGATCTTGCACTCCAATTGAAAAACCAGCTTGCAGTTCACGCTGACTCTTCTCTACTTTCTCAGCAGCGGCCATTAGCTCATTGGCTTTTTGGTCACTTTGGGCCTGTATTGAAGCTTGCTTTATTTCCTCAATTAAAACTGGCCAAAGGTCTGTCATTAAGGGAAGTGTCGTGCTATGAATCCTTTCTATACACTCCTCAACAATCTTTTTGCTCTCTTCGCTTGGTGCCGAACGTGCACCCTGGTTCATAGCAACCAAAGCACGGATAGCTTGAGGTTTACGCTCAGTAAAGCGAATACCAAAAGCTCCTGTCATCATATGTGCGAGATGCGCACCGATGTGAAACTCTTTACCACGCAAGTCCTTAAAAGAAAGGTCCAGTAAATCTTCTTTTCTAAGTATGGCCAAAAAGTCGATATACTCACGATCAAATTTGAGAAACATACCGTCAGGGCAATAGTCTGCAATCACACAAGGAACATGGTGGGTTTTACCTAAGTGCAGTATTGCCTCATGATGAATCGGTCGACGAATACTTGAGCGACGTTCCTGACTCTTGTTCATTGCGTAATCCGCTGTTGTTGAGTTCGATTAATATGGTCCATGAATAGTCTAAATCTGTTTCATCAATACTTTTGCATTGCGGCTAGAGTTATAGTTTTTCCCGCCAGGCAAGTGCTCTGAAGAACTCAAGCCGAAGCCCCGTTCTTTAAACCATTGTTCAGTCTTAGTTGTTAACACAAATAAACGGGATAAGCCTAGAGACCTTGCTCTATCTGTTACAGCTTCTAACAAACGATCTCCACGGCCTTTTTGTCGATAATCCGGATCGACCGCGAAACACGAGAGTTCACCGGCCTTGTCTTCAGTAAAAGGATATAAACCAACACAAGCTATGATCGCGTTGTCACGAGCCTCAACCAGAAAATAATCTAATTCCGTCTCAAGTAGCTCTCGTGAGCGTCTAACCAAATAGCCTTGCTCTTCAAGAGGACGAATCAGGTTCAAAATACCGTTCGTATCTTCCAGTCTCGCTGGCCTTATTTGGTCAAAGACTTCGACACTAACCATTGTGCCATGACCATCTCGGGTAAATAACTCTTCAAGCAAAGCACCATCATGAGCATAACCAAGCAAGTGAGCTCTAGTCACACCAGCCTGGCAAGCTATCGCAGCGGAATATAGCAAATTCAAGGGAGTACCCGCGTCAATTAGCTCAGTACCAGCACGTTTTGTGTCGACAAGAGACAAGGCCTCTTCAGCCGTCAGCTGCTTTACTGCTGTGCCTTTTTCTGTCGAAATAGGGCTTTCACTACCTAGAAATATCAGCTTATCTGCTTGTAGCCTTACCGCTAAGTCCCCTGCGAGCTCTTCGTAGCTTAAATTGAAAATATCACCACTCATAGAGTACCCAGTTGCAGGAATCAAAACGATTGAGCTTGACTCTAAGCTCTGGGTAATAGCCTCGACTTCAATCTTCCTGACATGCCCCGTATGGCCCATATCGACACCTCGACTCACACCATGAGGCTTTGCCATAACAAAATTGCCACTGACTACTCGAATTTTAGCCCCGTGCATTGGCGAATTCACAACCCCCATAGAGAGGCGAGCCTCGAGCTCCGAACGAAGTCTTCCGTAG
The DNA here is from genome assembly GCF_001634935.1 of Oleiphilus sp. HI0043. Lineage (NCBI taxonomy): Bacteria > Pseudomonadati > Pseudomonadota > Gammaproteobacteria > Oceanospirillales > Oleiphilaceae > Oleiphilus > Oleiphilus sp. HI0043. The sequence goes on from NZ_LWEY01001888.1 coordinate 27,263, forward strand.
GCTTTAAGCACCGCAGGCATCATTCTTTCTTCCGTTACACGAAGGCCCAAGTGAAATTTTGAACGTATCCCCCGGTCGGCAAGCTCCTCATCTATTTGCGGACGAGCCCCAAAAACAATAGCCAAGCGAATACCCAAGCTATTTAGCAAACTAATATCATTGATAATATTCGCCAGATTATGGTTTGCTAGCGCTTCTCCGCTTAGGGCGAGCACAAAAACCTGATTACGGTGAGCATTTATATAGGGGGAAGCATTTCTAAACCAGCTCACCCACTCTTTCATTTCAGTCATCTATTTATGAATACCTGAGTTGGCAGCGTATTAGCGCCAAACTTCGACGAGTTCTATTTTCTCATTAGCAAAAAAGTAATCTGCAGTCCCACCGCCAAAAATAAGCGTCACTTCAATTTTTTGTTCGTCAGCAGATTTCAACAAGCCCTGGTAGGTTTTGCCATCCTTGAGTTCAATTCTTACTTTACGGTCGACGAATTCGGATAAAACCATAATATCAGTTGGCTGATAGCGTAAATTACTCAAAACCACTGTCGCCTGACCGCTGCTCTCTGGTTTTTTAGGTTTCTCTTCAAGCACTGGCTCAGGCCGATAATAACTGCCATCTAAAAACAGCTGCAACGATTGACTCATTTTGCCGTTGATATTTGCACTTATTGCTAGACTAGACACTAGTTCCTGATCATAAAGTCGTTCTAACTCTCCCAACCTTATCGGCACAGGAGGTTCAACTTTTAACTTCAAGACACCGCCTTGCAACAATTTATCACGATATAAATCTTCGACAGCCTCATTTGCCAGCATTCCTATCCCCGCCATACCTATTCGCCAAGCTTGAGAAGCATGTTTTGCATAGGCCTCAGGCTCTAAGCCACTCTCTTCCGTGCATAAGTTCACCATACGACGAGCATAGCCCGCATCTAAATGACTCATTTCTAGGTTATGAATATTTATTGCTGACACATTTCCCGTTTCAATTACGGTATTAAGCCCTTCCAAATCCAGACTTAGGGCCAACTCTAACTTTCCGATCTTATCGATGTCTATCGACAGCGTAATCATATCTTTGCCGCGGGCTTGCTCATAATAGATGCGACCCGAAGCCGATAGCTCTTCTATCCCCATGGCTTTTAAAGCTGAGAAATCCAGAGATGAACGATCTCCGCAAGCAAACAAGCTCATTGGAACCAACACCTTATCGCCAATAAACAGAGCCATCCATTCATCAAGACCGCGCCCCTTAAAAGGCATTCGCAAGCCAGAGTAGCTCATTGAAATCGGAGCAGTCAATTTGCCTACTTTTAAGCTAGGCAAGGCTGTCATCATTGAAGATGCATTGCCTAAACCGAGCGTAAGTTTGTCTATATTAATCGGACGCTTCAAACTAAAAGGCGTTAAAACAAGTCCCTCAAAATGGATATTCCCTTCAAAGTCAACCGATAGCCAGGAATAGCTTAACGAAAGGCTTTTACTATGCTCTTGTTTAAAACTTTCTATAAACTGCATCGCAGAGTACGTGGCATAGGCCTTGATGCCTGCTACAAGGAGCAGCCCAAGAATCAATAAAGCCCCTAACTTCTTAATCATTTCTTATGTTCCAAGTAACTTATCCAACTTCGTATACAAACTATAGCAAATATTCTAAGAATTTAACTTTATCTTCAGATATTTAGGTCTAAGCTAAAATCTATAAGCTGTAGGCAATTAATGGGTTAATCACTGCCAATTCAGCATTTCACCATTTATATAGCTAAAGTCGAAGTTAGACCCTTACCATGAAGCACTCAGATGATGTATCCAGAGCAGTAGACCTTCTGAAAAAAACGCTGCCGGAAATGAACAAACGAAATATCGCTACTACGCCTAATAATTATGCGATTTGGTATGAGTTCGTCGTGGGTGACAACCCGGAACTTAGCAAAGCAATTCAAGAACTGGATGCTAAGAAGACAAGCTATACCACGGAAACCCTTCAATCACTCTATGAGAAATATATTTCAGACGCCCACGAAGCTGCAGTCAATAAGCTGAGCAATAGTGTTAAAGAAATTATTCATAACTTTCTCAACAAAGTTAATAAGGAGGGTCACGGACTAACTGATTACGCGCAGACCTTATCGTCGTTTTCTGAGAAAATGGAAGGTGCCAGTGACATCAGTGATATAAAGTCACTCATTAGCCATCTGCTAGATGAAACCAAGAAGCGTGAAAGCGCTACACAGAGTATGCAAACTTCCCTTGAAAGCATGGCGCTTGAAATGAAAAAACTCAGGGCCGAAGTATCAAAGCTTAACTCTGAAGCAACAACAGATTCCCTCACAAAGGTGAACAATCGCCGTGCCTTTGATATGGAGATAGAAAACTTTATTTCTTCCAGCAAAGCCGAGAAGAAACCATTATGCCTACTGTTAATCGACCTGGATGATTTCAAGCGTTTTAATGAACAATTTGGTCATACAATTGGCGACAAAGTTCTTCGTTTTGTCGCGACACTCTTAAAAAACAACATTAAGGGCTGCGACTCGGTTGCTCGGTTTGCTGGCGAACAATTCGCAATTCTACTGCCTGAAACGGCCTGCGAAGGAGCTTACATTGTCGCTGAGAATATTCGTGAGCGCTTATCGAAACAAACTTTATCAGACAGCGCAGAAAAGATTGAACTAGGAACTGTCACAGCTTCGATCGGTGTCGCCGTATACAAGTATGGAGAGAGTGCAGAGCAGCTAATTCGTAAAGCTGATAAGTTCATGCACGAGGCAAAACGTTCAGGAAAGAATAAAGTTGTGGGCGGTTCAAATGTAGGTTCTGACAGCAAAGAGTCATCAAGTACGCTTATTTAAAACAATCAAGCGGCCATAATTACTGACCGCTCAGCACACTAAGTACTAGTCATTAGTAATCAGCGTTCCAACACCTTCATCTGTAAAGATTTCCAAAAGTGTTGAGTGGCTAACTCGACCGTCAATAATGTGCGAACTCTTTACTCCGTTTTTCACAGCCTCTAAAGCGCACTTAATTTTCGGCAACATACCGCCGTATATCGTTCCATCAGCAATCAACTCATCGACCTGAGCAGTTGATAAACCTGTTAACACCTCTCCCGATTTATCCTGCAGACCAGAAATATTTGTCAGTAGAATAAGTTTTTCTGCTGCTACCGCCTCAGCTACTTTTCCAGCAACCAAGTCAGCATTGATATTATAAGACATCCCATCTTCACCGACTCCGATCGGTGCAATAACGGGTATCACATCACTTTTGGTCATCATATCAATAACCGAGGTATCGACCGACTTGACCTGACCAACATGACCGTAATCTATAATTTCTGGTCGATCAACTTCTGGAGTTATTTTATCGACATGAAGTTTAGTTGCCTTGATCAGGTTTGCATCCTTCCCTGTAAGACCTATTGCCTTACCTCCATTGCTGTTAATAAGAGCAACAATTTCCTTATTCACTTTTCCGCCCAAGACCATCTCGACCACATCCATCGTCTGGCTATCGGTGACACGCATACCATCAACGAAGTGGCTTTCAATATTCAAACGCTCAAGCAAGTCACCTATTTGGGGGCCGCCCCCATGCACAACAATCGGATTGATGCCCACCAACTTCATCAACACAACATCTCTTGCAAAGCTGTTCTTTAAGTCTTCGTTCTCCATGGCGTTGCCACCATACTTAATCACCAAGGTTTTACCTGAAAAGCGCTGAATATAAGGCAGTGCTTTGCTTAATACTGAAGCCACCTGGCCAGCAGATTCTCTTGTTAAACTCATATTTTTCCTAACAAACAATAAAGGTCAGAATGGTTGACCTAAAAATTACATTCAATTGATGGATCGACTATCTGAAGCTGCGTCCTAAATATCGACTTCACTTCTTCTAAAGCTGCCTCATTATCAGCCTCGAACCTCAGAACCAATACGGGAGTGGTATTGGATGCACGACATAAACCCCAGGCATTTGGGTATTCGACTCGTAAACCATCTATCGTGGAAATATTTCCACCAACAAACTGGTCTTTCAAAGCACACAGACTTTCAACGATCATAAATTTAGACTCATCTGTCACACTGATATTTATCTCAGGCGTACTTAAGTCTTCAGGAAAATCGGCAAATACTTCTTCAGAAGAGCGATCTTCAATACCCAAGACTTCTAATAAACGAGCGGCAGCATAGAGACCGTCATCGAAGCCAAACCAACGCTCTTTGAAGAATACATGACCACTCATTTCACCAGCAAGTAATGCCCCGGTTTCTCTCATTTTAGCTTTCATATAAGAGTGTCCGCTCTTCCACATTACCGGGCGACCGCCATAACTGCTAATCAAACCATTAAGGCGTCGAGAGCATTTAACATCAAATAAGATATCTGCTCCCGGGTTACGGGAGACAACGTCTTTGGCGAACAACATCAACAAACGATCAGGCCAAATAATCTTACCTGTATTGGTTACAACGCCCAAACGATCTGCATCGCCGTCGAAGGCTAAACCGATATCCGCATCATGCTCTTGCACTGCGGCAATCAAGTCTCTGAGATTGTCTGGGTTACTAGGGTCAGGGTGATGATTAGGAAAACTACCATCAACCTCACAATGCAATGGAATAACTTCACAACCAAGTTCTTCAATTAGTTGTGGCGCAACCTTCCCGCCCACGCCGTTACCCGCATCCAATACAACTTTTAAAGGCGCAGCAACAGCAATATCATTTAGAATTGTGTCCATGTACTCTTGGGTCACATCGCTATCTGTACATGAACCTTCTCCATGCTCAAAGTCCTGCAACAAGATACGGTTGTAGAGCTTTTGAATATCATCGCCAGCCAAGGTTTTACCATCAAGCATGATCTTAAGGCCGTTATAATTAGCTGGATTATGACTGCCTGTAATCATCACACCACTTCCTGTTTTAAAGTGGTGCGTAGAGAAATATAAAACCGGCGTGGGAACCTGCCCAACATTGACGACATCCAGGCCGGTACTCAAGATCCCGCGGATCAATGAATCCGAGTACGGTACGCTAGAATAACGACCATCAAACCCGACGCATATCGCGTTTTGCCCTTGAAGAAGCGCCTCACTTGCAATAGCTTTACCTATTAACTCTACAAGCCCTTCGTTTAAGGTTTCGTCAACCACACCCCGGATATCATAGGCGCGGAAAATAGTCTGGGGAATATCTATATCCAGACCTTGCACTTCCGAAACCATATCATCTGTATCACCAAGCGCTCCAGAGCCTTCTGCATCATTTAACACATCCAAATCAAGCAAATCATCATCAAACAGAGGCGCATCATCTTCTACGTCATTCGAAACAGGAGCTGTTTTTTTAGACTGCTCTTCTTTTGGCTTATTAGCGGTCTGTTGCACAGACTTCTTCGCACTCGCGGATAAGTGCTTTATGTGTTCAGATACAGCTGACGACATTGCTGTGAACTCTCCAAAGGAGAAGGAGGCACGCCCAGTTTTGCCACCCGAAGCAAGCCCAGCTGCCATTTGACTAACTTGAAGAATATCTTTACGAACACTTAGCATGTTCATCCGAGCGATTAACACTAGCCCAAGAATTAGCACAACACCTACCCCAAGCAAAATAATCATCACCATTATTCGGTCAATCTGTAAGGACTTTCTAGCATCAGGAGCGTAGGTAATTGTGACGCCAGGCACACTGGTAGCACTCTTTAGTTTATTTGCCGAGTTGCCTTTTCCAAAGGATAAGATCGCTCGCCCGGACTGAGATGCCAAAGCCACCTCACCAGCACTTGCCGCCTCACTCTGCTTGAGAGTTGACTCGATGATATTCAACTGAAATATAGCCAGCATAATATCACCAGACAACGCTTGTGATTCACGTTGTTTTACAGGGCTTGCAAACTGAATATACCAAACACCTTCGTTAAAGAAGGGTTCTATTAATAAGCTCTCTTTCTTTAGCGAACGCCTCAGCAAGTCGATACTGGCAAAAGAAAGCGCTGGGTTATTTTGTCGCAAACTTTCTAGCTTGGAACTAGGCACCTGATAAACAGCATCAAGCTCTGCCCAAAAGCTCTTAAGTTGACGACTTGATAAGCCTTCTTCGCCAGAATCTTGTAAAGATATATTGGCTACACTTCGCTTTTTCGCATCTATGTAAGCATTAAAACTTTGAGCCAGAGAGTCTAGACGCTGTTGATCTACCTCTGCATTAAATGCAATTTCATTTTGACGTAGCGAGAACTGGTCAATTAAAAAATACGATACAGTCAAGCCTATCAACACAAGTAAGGCCGGTTGGTATATCCACGATACCAGGCTTTTTCCTACTTTTGTTTTCTTTGAAGATTTGACTTTCTTCGCAGGCTTCTTGGCTGCCGCCTCTTCTTTAGTGCTATCTTTGACAACCGTATCTTTCTTTTTGAACATGCTCAAGCTCTCACTCTATTGTTACTATGCTCTGCCAGTCGAACCAAAACCGCCCTCACCGCGAGCACTTTCCGTAAATTCTTCAACAACCTCAAATTGCGCCTGAACAACCGGCACAAGCACTAACTGCGCAATGCGTTCACCAACCTCAATAACAAAGTTTGAGTTCCCCCGGTTCCAGCAAGAAACCATTAACTGCCCTTGGTAATCTGAGTCGATCAGGCCTACCAAGTTGCCCAAAACAATACCATGTTTATGCCCAAGTCCGGATCGCGGTAATATCATCGCAGCCAGATTCGGATCTTCGATATAAATAGACAACCCTGTAGGTAACAAAACGGTTTCACCAGGAGCCAGCTCTATGCTTTTATCTAAGCAAGCCCTTAAATCTATTCCAGCAGAGCCTTGAGTTGCGTATTCTGGCATGGGGATTTCTGAACCCAAGCGTTCATCCAAGATTTTTACCTGTAGTGTTTGTCGCGTCATTATCAGATCTTCTCAATATTTATTTACTGTCGACATAAGTTTAGATGCTTCTTTCGCTTTGTATATGCGAGTTTCGCTAAGAAGCGCTTCCATCCATTTTTTTTGCTATATCCTTTACTATTTCTTCAGCTAAAGAGGCTTTGGACTGCTTAGCGCAAGCCTTTTCATCTTGCGCAGTAATTATCCATGCCTCATTCTGATCACTGTTAAAGCCTATCTCGGGCTTGGATACATCATTCGCTATAATCATATCCAAGTTCTTACGCTTAAGTTTGTCTCTGGCATAATCCAACACATCATGTGTTTCTGCAGCAAAACCAACGGTAAAAGGACGTGACTTTAATGAGGAAACTGTCGCTACAATATCCGGATTTTGCTCTAAGGTAATAGTCATCGACTCGCCTTCATCAGGCTTCTTCTTTATTTTCTTTGTTTGTATCGTCTGAGGCCTGTAGTCCGCCACCGCTGCACACGCAATGAAAATATTATTTGAACCGCCAAGCTGTGCCAAAACAGTATCCCTCATTTCTACTGCTGACAATACATTCAAACGCTCAACTCCATCGGGCGCGTCAAGTTTTGTCGGGCCAGAAACCAAGGTAACCTTTGCCCCTGCACGAACACAACTTTCAGCAAGTGCATAGCCCATTTTCCCCGAGCTGTGATTACTAATATAGCGGACCGGGTCAAGCGCTTCCTGTGTTGGTCCGGCAGTGATCACTACCTTACGCCCAGCCAATAAGCTAGATGGTTCTTTAGTAATTAATATCTCTAGCGACTCACACAGCTCCGCGGGCTCTAACATTCTGCCAGGACCGACATCCCCACAGGCTTGTTCTCCCTGTGCTGGCCCCAGGATTGTCACTGCAGACCCCAGAGTTTTAGTCAATTCAGAAATATTCCGCCGAGTCAGTGGGTTCAACCACATAGCCTGATTCATTGCAGGCGCCAGGAATACCTGAGCAGTACTAGCCAACAGCAAAGTATTAAGCAAGTCGCCCGCCATACCTTGAGCATATCTCGCTAAAAAGTCAGCTGTGGCTGGAGCAACCAAGATAAGATCTGGCCATTTTGCCAGTTCAATGTGACCCATTCCTGCTTCTGCATCGGAGTCTAACAGTTCAGTTTGGACGGGGTTACCAGACAAAGCCTGCAGGCTAAGTGGGGTAATAAATTGCTGAGCTCCCCTACTCATCACAACACGTACTTGTGCGCCAGCCTTAACGAGCTGCCTGCACAGGTCTGCAGATTTGTAAGCTGCGATACCGCCGGTTATCCCAAGTAATATCTTTTTGCCGCTCAGTTTGGAGCTCATACCTACTTCCCTTCACGATAAAAGCGAAAAGATACCACTCATAGCCCTCGATTTCACGCTAAACCAAGAGTTTATTAGGAGTTCGGCGTCAAGCACTCTCATGCGAACTGCTCACTCTGCATTTTTTACAGGCAAAAAAAAGAGCGCTAAAAAGCGCTCTTTTTCAATAAGCTGATACCACGAGGGTAGCATGCTCATCGAGAGAAATTACATAGGAGTAACGTTCTCAGCTTGTGGACCTTTCTGACCAGTACCAACTGTAAATTCTACAGTCTGACCTTCAGCAAGAGTCTTGAAGCCATCAGATTGAATAGCGCTGAAGTGTACAAACACGTCTGGGCCATTTTCCTGCTCGATGAAACCAAAACCTTTAGATTCGTTGAAAAACTTAACTTTACCAGTAACTCTATCTGACATAATCATATCCTGACTAAAAAACTAAAACATAAAATCGCCGAAAAACTGGATATAACTTATGCTTACCGGGTTGAACACTATTACTAGCAAGTCTAAACACAGAACATAAAAAAATAGCCGGGCTTTCTAGGCTGCCTGCAGTATACTCTATTAAATCTTAAATACAAACCTCATACATAAAGAGTCACAAAAAGTAAACATTCCCTACCGCCTATATTAGCTACTACCTTATGAATAAAAGCAAACGCACTGAAATTTTTACACGCTTACGAAATGAAAACCCATCCCCCGAGACAGAGCTGAACTACAGCTCCCCTTTTGAGTTACTGATAGCTGTCGTCTTATCAGCCCAAGCAACTGACAAAGGTGTAAATAAAGCAACCGATAAACTGTTTCCCATTGCCAATACCCCCGAAACAATTAGAGACTTGGGCCTTGATGGCTTAAAGGCTTATATAAAAACCATTGGCCTGTTTAATGCAAAAGCAGAAAACGTCATTAAAACATGCAACATACTGATAGATAAGCATAATAGTGAGGTCCCACAAACCAGAGAAGAGCTTGAGGCTTTGCCTGGTGTAGGAAGAAAAACTGCAAACGTGGTATTGAACACGGCATTTAAACAAGTTGCCATGGCCGTCGACACGCATATTTTTAGAGTGTCCAATCGGACAAAAATCGCACCCGGTAAGAATGTACTGGAAGTTGAAAAGAAGCTTCTTAAATTTGTTCCCAAAGAGTTCTTATTAGACGCTCACCACTGGCTTATTCTTCACGGACGTTACACATGCGTTGCCAGAAAACCTAAATGCGGCGCCTGCTTAATTGAGGACTTATGCGAATTTAAAGAAAAAACCGGCGAGTAATTACTTACTAGCCGGTTACAATAATTATCCTGAATTAGGGGCTACTGTCGAATACCTTCGATGTTCAGCTCAATTTCTACGTGTGTCGAAGCAGGGCCCAAGTTACGGGTAATACCGTAATCAGCAAGCTTTAAGCTCGTCTTACCGGTGAACCCAGCTCGATAACCACCCCAAGGATCTTTCCCTTCACCCACCTTTTCAACCGGGAAACTAATACTTTTACTTACCCCATGAAGCTCGAAATTCCCCGTTACTATCGCACTATCTTCATCAATCGCCTTAAAGTTCGTACTTTTAAAGGTCGCAAGCGGAAACTTCTTAACATCTAGGAAGTCATCACTTTTTAAATGCTTATCACGTTCAGCATGATTGGAATCAATACTATCAGTTTGAATTGTCACATTAATTGAAGATTTTTCAGGTGCTGCAGCATCATAAGAAAAACTACCGTCAAACTCATTAAAGCGCCCTAAAAGCCAGCTATAACCCAAGTGCTTTATCTTAAAGGAAACAAATGCATGCGCGCCCTTTACATCGATCGCATAATCAGCGGCATTCGCAACACCTACTGGGCCAAGAGTACCAAGCGCCAATAGACCAGATAAAATTAACTTCTTCATATTATTCTCCTAAGTTGGATTTGAGACTTATTTCCCCGACCGTAACATTTTGACCAAGGTTGTATCTTTATCAATAAAATGGTGTTTTAAGGCACCTGCCACATGAAGTATTACCAAAACAATCAAAGTCCAGGCGAGATAAAAATGAATTTCGCCTGCTATATCTTCCTGGTTCTCGATCAAAGAAGGTAGTGCTGGCACATCAAACAACTCGAACACGCCTACACCTCGACCGTCAGCAGTAGAAATAAGATAACCACTACTCATTATCAGAAACATAAGAATATATAACATTAGATGCACTAGGTGCGCCACCTTGTGCTCGAACGCCTCACCTTTACGCCCACTTACCTCGGGTTGTGGAACAATGTTAATAGTGCGCCAAATGACTCGAAATATGAGCGCCAAGAGCAGACATACACCAATACTTTTATGCAGATCCAAAGAGCCCTTATACCAGGAATCATAATAGCTGAGCTCAACCATGTATAAACCCAAGCCAAAGAGGAAGAATATACTAACAGCCATGAGCCAATGAATTATAATAGCCACCAAACCGTAAGAACTTACTGTATTCCGGATCATCACACATTCCTGCTAAACAGAAGAAACAATGATGTCACTATAGATCAAGGACACTTGTGCGGAAATATAAAATATGCAGAAGCGTTGTGCATAATTGCACACAGAGTAAATTGGGGTGCGCGCTCTTATTCTAGAAACAAGAGAGTTTTATATCATAGCGAGTATGGAAACTAGTTATGAGAAGATAATAAACGGCGTAGCGATAATTAATAGCAGAATTAACAGCAACAGCGAGTTAAAAACAAACTGAAGCCTTTTATAAAGCGGGCGATTCCGCTTTTTAAAGGCCTTCGACCATTCAAGAAAAGGTGTAACAGTGCTGAATAGGCGGTTAAAAAAACCTTGGCGATCTATCGATGTATTAGGCACTAAAGTTGCGCGTGCCAAGAGCTTGTATACCCAGTTAATCCCTCGACCAAATATATTCATTGGACGCTCAACATCAAACATTAGAATCAGTCGATAGTCTTCGGTATTGTTGTTCACATAGTGAATATAAGTTTCATCAAAACAAAATGCCTCACCATCCCTCCAAGAATAGCTTTTGCCATCAATATTGATAAAACAGGCATCTGAGTTAGGTGTAGATAGCCCAAGCTGATACCGGTATGAGCAGGCAATGGGATCGCAGTGGCGAGTCAACTCTGAGCCTGGAGGCAACAAAGTAAACATTGCACCGTTTACTGAAGGAATGTTTTTTAGCAGCTCAACTGTATTAGGGCATAGCTTCTTTGCAGATTCATGCGTGTAACCATACCAGTTGACATAGAATTTACTCCAACCATGCTTATAGAAGGTTCTAAAGCCAACATCATAGTACGATGCAGAGCCTTCTTTGGTTGTCTTCTCAAAGTAACCCTGCTCTCTAAGACTCTCCGCCTCTTCACGCACGAGTTCCCACTTGTCAGTAAGGGACTGAAGCTCAGCAAAATCATCAATATTAACAATCGGTTTACGATAATTTCGCTTGGTCGACACATACAGAAAACAATTGAGAGGAGCAAAAATTGGCCAAGCTTTCCGGAGATATTCGCGAAGATTCTTATAGCGCACCTCTCCTCGATAGTTATACACATATACACAGCTGACTGTACTCAGTGCCACAACGAGAAGAATTACTAACAGAGCAAGGCTCATCGGTACCGACCTTATCTACATATAAGCCTGAAAGATAACACCTCAAGGGGCTCTTTGTAGAATTTAAATCTACAAAACTAAATATACTGTGAATTAGAACGGAATATCATCATCAAAATCATCACTAGGAGGCGCCATTGCTGGAGCGCTTTGCGGAGCGGCTTGAGGCGCTGCCTGAGTATAAGCCTGGCCGCCCTGTTGTGGCGCGCGCTGATAGCCTTGTTGAACCGGCGCCGCCTGCTGTGGCTGCGCATAGCCCTGCGGTGCAGCCTGTGCTTGTGGTGCTGCTTGAGGAGCAGGCTGTGTCTGATACCCGCCTTGCGTGGCTGCTTGCGGCTGATCAAATCCACCCTGCTTACTATCTAGCATCTGCAGTTCGTTCGCAACAATCTCGGTGGTATAGCGGTCTTGTCCGCTTTGATCTTGCCACTTTCTGGTCTGCAACTTACCTTCGATATAGACTTTAGAGCCTTTACGCAGATAATCTTTTGCAATTTCAGCTAAACGATTAAACATAACAACACGATGCCACTCCGTTTTTGGCACCATCTGTCCACTGTTTTTATCTTTATAACTTTCATCCGTAGCAATATTCAGGTTTGTGACCGCTGAACCTTGCGCCGTCATGCGCGCATCAGGATCTTGCCCTAAATTACCGATCAAAATTACTTTGTTTATACCTCTTGCCATTACCTTTCCCCGAATTATTTTTTGCTCTAATCTAATTATTGTCTCATGCTTAACGATAGCATTCCATAACCGAATCCAGCTCCTGCTGATTTAGTTTACCTTTGATTACTTTGAGATAAGCCACCTTATCTTCAGGCACCAAAACAACCTCTTCAACACCTCCCACTGAGCTAAGCCTATCGGTTATTTCCTGAGCCTGAGAGTCTGCCAAAGCTGAGAAACTTAAGGTCATACCTGTTTCAGAGCTTGGGTTAGCCATGCCGCGAGCAAATAGAAACCAGCCAAGACAAACAATACTTACCAGCAGATAAACGCCTGACTCATCATAGCTACTTAGAACCCAACCACCTAACACCCCCCCAACAAAGGCACCAAAGAACTGGCAAGTTGAATAAACCCCCATCGCCGTTCCTTTGCTTCCAGCCGGACAAATCTTACTGACCAAAGAAGGCAAACTCGCTTCGAGCAAGTTAAAAGCCATAAAGTAAAAAAACAAGCTAAGCCAGAAATATAAAAACTGGTTCTGAGTCAAACTAAAACTCAGTGACGAAGCCAGAAGAAGCAGAATTGCGAATAAAAAAACCGGCTTCATTTTCTGCTTCTTTTCACCAATGATAATAAAAGGAACCATTGCGAAAAATGATGTCACCATCACTGTTAGATAGACCAGCCAATGATCCTCGCCCGGCATATTAATTTTGTTAAGCAATGACATGGGGACAGCTATAAACAAAGCTGTCAGGCAAAGGTGAAGTGCAAAAATGCCGATATCAAGGCGAACTAGCTCTTTATGTTTTAAGACGTCCATTAACTGGCTCTTGAACAAACGGGTATTCCTGTCGGATGCACTCTGAACAGGATTCGGCACAAAGAAGTACAGCCAGAACATTCCGAACAGTGCCAACACAGCAGTAAACCAGAAAATCCCCTGAAGCCCAAGAACACTTCCCACTAAAGGCCCTATAACCAAGGCAACAGAAAAAGATACACCAATAGACATACCAATAATTGCCATCGATTTGGTGCGGCTCTCTTCACTCGTTAAATCACTTAGCAAAGCCATCAAGACACTGGCAATTGCCCCTGCCCCCTGAAGGAATCGGCCAAATATCACACCGTAAATTGTCGTTGAAAGTGCCGCGACCAAACTGCCAATGAGAAATAGGAGCAGCCCGAAGAAAATCAGTTTTTTGCGACCAAATCGGTCAGACAGTGCACCAAAGGGAACTTGGAACAGCGCCTGGCTCAAACCATAAGCACCAATAGCAACACCAATTAGAATTTCACTCGACCCGGCTAGCTCCTGCCCATATAAAACAAAAACCGGCAAAACCATAAACAAGCCAAGCATACGCGAAGCATATAAAAGAGCTAAAGAAATTACCGAGCGCTTTTCACTAGCAGTCATTATTTTGTATACATTCATCAAATTATTCGGGCAGCCATTCTATCATTAAGACCCACTGCAAGGAATCGCAATACAGGTCTAATAAGTACTAATGAGCGCTTACACCCCATTAGCGTAATATGTCATACAAGTTAGCGTCTAAATTGCTATAATCGACCGTTTTTAAGCATCGGTTAGTAGATTAATGGATAAGATCCTCGTTCGTGGCGCAAAAACACACAACCTAAAAAATATCGACCTTACAATTCCTCGTGATAAGCTAATCGTAATAACCGGTTTATCTGGCTCCGGTAAATCATCGCTCGCCTTTGACACGCTTTATGCTGAAGGCCAGCGACGTTATGTCGAGTCTCTGTCGACTTACGCTCGTCAATTCCTGTCGATGATGGACAAACCTGAAGTCGACCATATTGAAGGTCTTTCTCCAGCCATATCCATCGAGCAAAAATCCACCTCTCACAATCCACGATCTACTGTCGGTACGATTACTGAGATCTACGATTACCTGAGACTATTATTCGCTCGCGCAGGCGAACCTCGATGCCCAGAGCATGACGCACCACTCAATGCGCAAACTGTTAGCCAGATGGTTGATAAAGTGCTTGAGCTTCCTGAAGAAAGCAGGCTTATGCTGCTCGCCCCAATTGTCCAAAACCGTAAAGGCGAACATCTTCATGTCTTCCAAGATCTCTTGAGCCAGGGATTCATTCGCGCCCGAATTGACGGCATTATTACTGACCTCGATGACACGCCTAAGCTTGAGAAGAATAAAAAGCACACCATTGAGGTGGTCGTTGACCGCTTTAAGGTTCGCAACGATATCCAACAACGTATTGCAGAATCCTTTGAGACATGCCTTGCTCTTACAGATGGCATTGCAGTTGTTGCCCCAATGGGGGAAGACGACAGCCAGGATGAAATCATTTTCTCTTCACGATTTGCCTGCCCACATTGTGGTTATGCGATTAGTGAGCTTGAGCCTCGTATGTTCTCTTTTAACAATCCTGCCGGTGCCTGTAGCTCCTGTGATGGCTTAGGCGTTAATCAGTTTTTTGATCCTGAAAGAATCGTACACAACCCTAGCCTGACACTTGCAGAAGGCGCAATTAGAGGTTGGGATCGACGCACAATCTACTACTTTCAACTCTTAAGTAATGTTGCCGAACACTATAATGTCGACATCTCGCAGACCTATGAAGAGCTGCCTGATAGCTTTAAACAAATCCTATTGTACGGAAGCCAAGAAGAAGAAATATCCTTCACCTATGTCAATAGTCGTGGCGACAGCGTACAGCGCTCACACGTTTTTGAGGGCGTCATCCCTAACATCGAAAGACGCTATCGAGAAACCGAATCAAATATGGTTCGGGAAGATCTTGCCAAGTACCTAAACAACCAACCTTGCCCAAGCTGCCATGGCACCCGCTTAAAGCAAGCATCGCGGCATGTTTACATAGACAAAGACTCACTACCCGACTTAGCCAAGCTCCCCATTGGTACTGCTTTGGATTATTTCGAAAACCTAGAACTTAGCGGTCAACGAGGAGAAATAGCTGACAAGATTCTAAAAGAGATCCGCTTACGATTGGAGTTTCTAGTGAACGTAGGCCTAGATTATCTAAATCTGGAACGTAGTGCCGACACATTATCCGGCGGCGAAGCCCAAAGAATACGGCTAGCAAGCCAGATTGGCGCCGGGCTTGTGGGCGTCATGTATATTCTGGATGAACCATCGATCGGACTTCACCAACGGGACAATGATCGCCTCTTAAAAACACTCACTCATCTCAAAGAGCTAGGTAATACTGTAATCGTTGTTGAACACGACGAAGATGCTATCAGACTTGCCGATCACGTCATTGATATCGGCCCGGGGGCTGGAATACATGGTGGCGAGATCGTCGCCGAAGGTACACCTGATGAAGTTATGTCGAACCCTGCATCCCTAACCGGCCAATATCTGTGTGGCAGCAAACGAATTGAAATCCCGGATGAACGCCATAAACCAAATAAGAACAAACAACTCATTCTGCAAGGCGCCAAGGGAAATAACCTTGAAAACGTTACACTTGAAATTCCAGTTGGCTTATTTACCTGCATTACTGGTGTTTCAGGCTCTGGTAAGTCAACCCTGATCAACTCAACGCTTTACCCCTTAGCGGCGACTGAACTAAATAATGCCACGACCTTAAATGCAGCAGAGCACGAAGCCATTCACGGCATGCACTTTTTCGATAAAGTTATCGATATTAATCAGAGCCCGATCGGACGCACCCCAAGATCAAACCCCGCGACCTATACAGGACTGTTTACACCTATCAGAGAGTTATTTGCTGGCACTCACGAGGCAAGGTCTCGTGGATATAAACCAGGCCGCTTTAGCTTCAATGTTAAGGGTGGCCGCTGTGAGGCCTGTCAGGGTGATGGCGTCACAAAAGTAGAAATGCACTTTCTACCTGATGTCTATGTCCCTTGTGATGTTTGTAAGAGCAAGCGATACAACAGGGAAACACTAGATATCACCTATAAAGGGAAGAATATCCACGAAGTTCTGGACCTTACTATCGAAGATGCGCGTGAATTCTTTGACGCGGTTCCCTTTATTGCCCGAAAGCTTCAGACCTTAATGGATGTTGGCCTGTCGTATATCAGACTTGGTCAAAGTGCGATTACACTATCTGGCGGCGAAGCCCAGCGTGTCAAACTAGCTAAAGAGCTTTCCAAGCGAGATACAGGTAAAACCCTCTACATCCTTGACGAACCAACTACTGGCTTGCACTTCTATGATATCCAGCAATTACTGACTGTTCTTAACAGGCTTAGAGATCACGGCAATACGATTGTCGTAATCGAGCACAATCTAGATGTCATAAAAACTGCTGACTGGATAGTAGACCTAGGACCAGAAGGCGGTTCGAAAGGCGGTCAAATCGTTGCAACAGGAAGTCCTGAGCATGTCTCAGAGGTCGATGGTTCATTTACTGGACAATTCTTAAAGCCAATACTGGCCAGGAAATAAACAAAACAAGGCCTACGGGCCTTTCAGACTGCTGACAAACCTCGGCGTACTTTTTAGGACGCGCTTCTACGTGAATGAAATAGTTTTTTTCACTGTAAACTACTAAAAGATTTAAAAAATCGACCTATTTTGAGGTTGTTTTTTAAACGATTTATGCAAAACAAAACCTCGATATAAAATACCGGGGTTTATCAATACTCTGCAAGGCCTACGGGCCTTTAGCCTTATTTATTCCAGATACAAAAAAACCAGCACTAGGCTGGTTTTTTTACGACGGTGAGTAATAGACCTACTCGTCGTCATCCTCGAAGGCTTCAACCACTGGGCGGTCAACTAGCTCAACGAACGCCATTGGCGCTGCATCACCAGAACGGAAACCACATTTTAGAATGCGGATATAACCACCTGGGCGATCTTGGTAACGAGGACCAAGCTCATTAAACAATTTCGCTACAACAGCATTGTCACGAGTACGAGCAAAAGCCAAACGGCGATTTGCAACTGTATCGTTCTTCGCTAACGTAATCAAAGGCTCAGCTACACGACGTAGCTCTTTAGCTTTTGGCAAAGTTGTTTTGATTAACTCATGCTCAACAAGAGAAGCTGCCATATTTTTGAACATGGCTTTTCTGTGCGAGCTATTTCTATTAAGTTTACGACCACTTTTACGATGACGCATTTTATAATTCCTTACCTATTCAAACCGAGGATGACTTAGCCACCCAGTACTCGGTCATCACCTTTCAAACTAGCTGGAGGCCAGTTTTCAAGACGCATACCTAATGAAAGACCACGAGATGCTAGCACATCCTTAATTTCTGTAAGAGACTTCTTACCCAAATTAGGCGTTTTTAGCAGTTCAACCTCAGTACGTTGAATTAGGTCACCAATGTAGTAAATATTCTCTGCTTTCAAACAATTCGCAGAACGAACGGTTAGCTCTAGATCATCTACTGGACGAAGCAGGATTGGATCGACTTCTTCCTCTTCCTCTTCTTGAACTACTTCTTTTTCGTTATCGAAATCAACGAATACAGCAAGTTGTTGCTGAAGAATTGTAGCTGCACGGCGGATTGAATCCTCAGGATCAATAGTACCGTTAGTTTCAAGATCAATTACAAGCTTATCGAGGTCAGTACGTTGCTCAACTCGCGCATTCTCAACAGAGTATGCAACTCGCGAAACCGGACTATATGACGCATCCAACTGCAAACGACCGATTGCGCGTGTTTCATCATCATTATTACCACGCTGGTCAGCTGGCTCATAGCCACGACCGCGACCAACACGTAGCGTCATAGTGATATCACCATTGTCGCTAAGGTTGCAAATAACATGATCCGGATTCATGATTTCAACGTCATGATCCAACTGAATGTCACTAGCCAAGACTGGGCCTGGCCCCTTCTTAGTAAGCGTCAAACTAGCTTCATCGCGTGAGTGCATGTTTATAGCCAAACCTTTAAGGTTCAAAAGGATCTCAATAACATCCTCTTGAACACCTTCGATTGCGCTGTACTCATGCAATACACCTTCGATTTCTGCTTCTACAACTGCACAACCCGGCATTGATGACAAAAGAATTCTTCTTAATGCGCTACCAAGCGTATGGCCGAAACCTCGCTCTAATGGCTCTAGAATAACTTTTGCATGTGTTGCGCTTAAACCTTGAACTTCAATGTTTCGTGGATTCAAGAATTCATTAACTGAACGCTGCATATATGCCCCTATACCTTATGTTGTATCCGATGAGATTACTTAGAGTAAAGCTCAACAATTAGATTCTCGTTGATGTCCGAAGGTAGCTCTGAACGCTCAGGAACAGCTTTAAAAGTTCCTGTGAGTTTATTGGTATCTACGTCGATCCACTCAACTGCCCCGCGATTAGCTGCTAACTCAACAGCGTTTTTAACACGCAATTGGTTCTTAGCTTTTTCGCGAACAGCAACAACATCACCAGCTTTAACTTGGTAAGATGCGATATTCACTACCTGATCGTTAACAACGATTGCCTTGTGGGATACAAGCTGACGTGATTCTGCGCGAGTAGAACCGTAGCCCATACGATATACAACATTATCAAGGCGTTGTTCCAGCAACTGAAGCAAGTTTTCACCTGTAGCGCCTTTACGGCGTGCAGCTTCTTTATAGTAGCCACGAAACTGTTTTTCAAGAACACCGTATAGACGGCGAACTTTCTGCTTCTCTCGTAACTGGGTACCGTATTCAGACAAACGTCCGCGACGAGCACCGTGCATACCTGGAGCAGTTTCTAAGTTACACTTTGAATCTAGCGCTTTAGCGCCACTTTTCAAAAATAAGTCAGTACCTTCACGGCGTGACAGTTTACATTTTGGTCCAATATAACGAGCCATTTGCTAATCCTCTAAACGCGACGTTTCTTAGGTGGGCGACAACCATTGTGTGGAATAGGTGTCACATCCGTGATATTTGTGATTTTATAACCACAAGCGTTTAAAGCGCGAACAGCGGACTCGCGTCCTGGTCCAGGACCCTTAACTTGAACTTCTAAGTTCTTAAGGCCGTATTCAGCAGCCGCATTACCGGCTCTTTCAGCTGCTACCTGCGCAGCAAAAGGTGTACTTTTTCGCGAACCACGGAAACCTGATCCACCAGCAGTTGCCCAAGATAGAGCGTTGCCTTGGCGGTCAGTAATGGTAACGATAGTATTGTTGAATGATGCATGGATATGAGCCATACCATCAACAACAGTCTTTTTCACCTTTTTACGGGTACGTGTACCTGGCTTTGCCATTACGAATTCCTATTATTTACGAATTGGTTTACGAGGGCCCTTACGGGTACGTGCGTTCGTTTTGCTTCGCTGACCGCGCACAGGCAAGCTGTGACGATGACGAAGACCACGATAACAACCCAGGTCCTTCAACCGTTTAATATTCATTTGAAGTTCACGACGCAAATCGCCTTCTACGGTCAAGTTATTGACCTCAGAACGCAATATTTCTAACTGCTCTTCAGATAGCGTGCTAACTTTAGCAGTACGGGCTATACCCGTTGCATCGCATATTTTTTGTGCAGTAGTTCTGCCTACACCAAAGATGTAAGTCAGAGAAATTACTGCGTGTTTATTGTCGGGTATATTGACACCGGCTATACGTGCCATCCATCTTACTCCGCTTAATTGGTAGCTAAATTGAGCAAATGCTCTACGCTACTGTTTAGTTACCGTCTGATAAAAAGGGCGCAAATCATACAGCCTGATTAAATATAAATCAAGCTATATGCAGCACACTTTTCATACAACACCAATTAACCTTGGCGTTGCTTATGACGAGGCTCTTGACAAATAACTCTTACAGAGCCATTTCTTCTAATAATTTTACAGTTACGGCAGATTTTCTTTACCGAAGCACGAACTTTCATATGCTACTCCAAAAACTAAATTTTCAACTCTTCGCGATTAACGCTGCATCCCACCATTACCGTAACCTTTAAGGTTCGATTTTTTCATCAGTGACTCATATTGATGGGACATTAAATGAGACTGAACTTGCGCCATGAAATCCATGACTACGACCACAACGATCAACAGGGATGTACCACCGAAATAGAATGGAACATTTGCCCAAACAACCAAAAACTGCGGCAACAAAGAAACTGCGGCAATATAGGCTGCACCGAAGATTGTCAAACGTGTCAGTACGCTATCGATATAGTTTGCGGTCTGCGCCCCTGGACGAATACCCGGAACGAAAGCACCAGACTTCTTAAGGTTATCTGCAACTTCTTTTGGGTTATACATTAACGCTGTATAAAAGAAGCAGAAGAAGACGACTGCAATGGCAAACAAAATAACATACAGAGGCTGACTCGGCCCAAGCGCTTGAGAAACATTAGCTAACCACTCCATGCCCTCGCTCTGTCCGAACCACTGCCCCATTGAAGCAGGAAACAACAATATACTCGAAGCAAATATAGGCGGGATTACGCCAGCCATATTAACTTTAAGCGGCAAATGGCTTGACTGCTGAGAGTAACCACCACGTGCCTGTTGTCTTTTTGCATAATTAACAGTGATGCGTCTTTGACCTCGTTCGATAAACACGACGAAGGCAACGATAGCAACTGCGAATACACCAATACCTAACAATGCAAGGATATTTAATTCTCCCTGCCTTGCAGCTTCAAACGACTGACCGAACGCACCTGGTAAACCCGCGACAATCCCTGCAAATATCAACAAGGAAATACCGTTACCAATACCACGCTCTGTAATCTGCTCTCCCAACCACATAAGGAAGACAGCACCACAAACAAATGTAGAGATCGCAAGGAAGTAGAAACTAAAGCTATCAGTGAAGGTCACACCTTGAGAGGCAAGACCTACCGACATACCTGAAGCCTGTATCAACGCTAAAGCAACTGTGCCATAACGCGTATACTGACTAATCTTTCTACGACCCGCTTCGCCTTCTTTCTTAAGCTGTTCAAGAGTAGGGCTTACAGCAGTTAACAACTGCATAATGATCGATGCAGAAATATAGGGCATGATTCCCAAGGCGAAGATACTCATTCGCTCCAATGCACCACCAGAGAACATGTTAAACAAGCTCAAAATAGTACCTTGGTTTTGCTCGAATAGCGCGGCTAGTCTCTCTGGGTTGATGCCTGGCACTGGAATGTGCGCACCAACTCGATAAACCAGGATTGCAGCGAACACAAACCATAATCTTGATTTGAGTTCTGCAAAACCTTTACCTACGCCCGAAGGCAATGCGTTTGACTTCGCCATGGGTATTAATCCTCTACCTTTCCGCCAGCAGCAGTAATTGCTTCACGAGCACCTTTAGTTACTTTCAAACCTTGAATAGTAACTGCTTTAGATAACTCGCCCGACAAAATAACTTTAGCCTGCTTAGCATCACGACGAACCAAGTTTGCGTTTTTCAACGCATCCAAGTCGATAACATCAGCTTCGACAGCTGCTAATTCGTTCAAACGAATTTCAGCAGAGTACTTAGCTTGACGTGAACTGAAACCGAACTTTGGAAGTCGGCGTGCTAGAGGTTGCTGACCACCCTCGAAACCTGGCGCTACAGAACCGCCAGAACGAGACTTCAAACCCTTGTGGCCACGACCACAAGTTTTACCAAAACCACTACCAATACCGCGACCTACACGTCGAGCTGTAGGCTTTGATCCAGGAGCTGGACTTATTGAATTAAGACGCATTTTATTCTCCTTCAATCCTAACCATGTAGTTAACTTTGTTAGCCATACCGCGAACTGAAGGTGTATCTTCCAGCTCTACAGTCTGACCAATCTTACGTAGACCAAGACCGGTAACACACGCTCTATGAGCAGGTAAGCGACCAATCGGGCTACGGTACAATGTAACCTGTATTGTTTTCTTAGCCATGACCTTATCCTGTAATTTCGTCTACAGACTTGCCGCGCTTAGCAGCAACGTCTTCTGGTGACTTCATTGCACTCAAACCTTTAACTGTTGCGCGAACAACGTTAACTGGGTTTGTAGAGCCGTAGCACTTAGCAAGTACGTTTTGAATCCCTGCGACTTCTAGCACTGCGCGCATTGCGCCGCCAGCGATGATACCAGTACCATCTGAAGCAGGCTGCATATAGACCTTAGAGCCACTATGCTTTGCAGTTACAGGATATTGCAAGGTTGTACCGCTAAGAGGTACGTCAACCATATTCTTGCGAGCTGCATCCATTGCTTTTTGAATAGCGATTGGAACTTCACGCGCTTTACCACGACCGAAACCTACACGACCTGCACCATCACCAACAACAGTTAGTGCTGTGAAACCGAAGATTCGACCACCTTTAACAACTTTTGCTACACGGTTAACTTGTACAAGTTTTTCCTGTAGCTCTGGACCGTTTTTGTCTTCTACGCTCATCGTAATGCCCCTTAGAACTCTAATCCGGCTTCACGCGCAGCGTCAGCCAATGCCTTTACACGACCGTGATATTTAAAACCAGCACGATCAAATGCTACTCTTGAAACACCAGCTGTCTTTGCTCGCTCAGCGATCAAAGCACCAACTTTAGTAGCCGCGTCAATGTTACCTGTACCTTCGCCGCGAAGATCTTTATCCAGAGTAGAAGCAGAGGCTAAAACCTTGTTTCCTTCACCTGAAATAATCTGTGCGTAGATATGCTTAGGTGTACGATGAACTGTAAGTCGGGTCTCACCCAAAGCTTTTAACTTAAAGCGAGTTTTTTTCGCTCTACGTAGTCTTGATTCTTTCTTAATGCTCATAGCTTCACCTATTTCTTCTTAGCTTCTTTGCGTCTGACATGTTCGTCAGCAAAGCGTACACCCTTACCTTTGTAAGGCTCTGGCGGACGGAAAGCACGAATTTCAGCAGCAACCTGACCTAGCAACTGTTTGTCAGCGCCTGACAAAACAATCTCGGTCTGTGATGGAGCTTCAGCTTTAATACCTTCAGGAAGCTCGTATTCGACTGGGTGAGAAAAACCCAATGACAGATTTAGTTTCTTGCCCTGCATCTGTACACGATAACCAACACCGATTAGCTGTAGCTTTTTCTGGAAGCCAGTACTTACACCAGTAACCATGTTGTTTACCAACGCGCGAGTCGTACCAGACATCGCTCGTGAGAACTTGCTGCCATTTTTAGCAGCAAATTTAATTTCTGAACCTTCCTGCGTTACAGTAACAACAGAATTAAGATCCAAAGATAAAGTGCCTTTACCGCCCTTTACTTCAATTTCTTGCTCAGTTAGCTTAACTTCTACACCGGAAGGAAGCTGAACTGGACTATTAGCAACCCTAGACATGCCCTTCTCCTAGAAAACTGTGCAGATTACTTCGCCACCAATGCCGGCATTACGCGCAGCTCGGTCGGTCATCACACCTTGCGAAGTTGAAATAATGGCAACACCCAAACCACCGCGAATGCTTGGCAGCTCGTCTTTACCTTTAAACTGGCGTAGACCTGGACGGCTAGCTCTCTTAATTTCTTCGATGACTGGCTTGCCTTCGAAATACTTAAGATCAACAGTTACCTGTGCTTTTACCTGACCATCAGTGTTAAAGCCTTCGATGAAACCTTCTGACTTTAATACTTCTAGTACTGACACCTTCATTTTAGAAGAAGGCATTGTGACAGATTGCTTCTCAGCCATCTGTGCATTACGAATACGTGTGAACATATCCGCAAGCGTATCTTGCATACTCATCGTATGAACTCCTAGTCTTTTTAGTTGTGCAGTATCAAAAACAAGCCGGAAGGAAACCCCACCAGCTTGTTATGGTACTTACCAACGTTTCTTTACTGGTATTACCAGCTTGCTTTTTTCAGGCCGGGCACATTACCACTCATTCCCTGTTCACGCAATTTAATTCGTGAAAGTTTGAACTTGCGGTATACGCCATGTGGTCGACCTGTCACTTGACAGCGATTTCTAAGTCTGCTTGGACTAGCGTTACGCGGTAGCTTTTGCAATTGTTTCTGAGCTTCCCAACGATCTTCATCAGAAGTATTTTGGTTAGAGATAATTGCTTTTAGCTCCGCACGCTTCTCAGCATACTTGGCTACTGTTTTTTCGCGCTTTAGTTCGCGCTGCTTCATTGAGATCTTAGCCATTGCTTCTTACCCTTATTTTTTGAACGGGAAGTTGAAAGCGCGAAGCAAAGCTCGACCCTCATCATCCGTTGCAGCAGATGTAGTAATAGTAATGTCTAGACCACGAATCTTATCGACTTTGTCGTAATCAATCTCTGGGAATATGATTTGCTCTTTAACACCCATTGAATAATTACCACGTCCGTCAAATGACTTCGAGTTTAGACCTCGGAAGTCGCGGATACGCGGAATAGCGATACCAACTAAACGCTCGAAAAATTCCCACATACGCTCGCCACGTAAAGTAACTTTACAGCCGATCGGATAACCTTCACGAACTTTAAAGCCAGCTACTGACTTACGAGCTTTTGTAGTCACTGGCTTTTGGCCAGCTAATTTCTCAAGATCAGCGATTGCGTTCTCTAGCATTTTTTTGTCTGCTAGCGCTTCGCCAACACCCATATTAAGGGTAATTTTCTCAATTTTCGGTACTTGCATTATGCTCTTGTAATCGAACTCTTTTTGCAGTGCAGGTACCACTTCGCTTTTATAAACTTCTTTCATATTTGCCATGGTTTATTACCTGCCTACTTATCTACGAGCTCGTCGTTAGATTTGAATACACGTACCTTCTTGCCATCTTCAAGGACTTTGAAGCCTACACGGTCTGCTTTGTTGGTTGTTGGATTAAAAATCGCAACATTAGAAGCCTGAATTGGCGCTTCTTTCTCAACAATGCCACCTGGCGTACCCAGCATTGGGTTAGGCTTAGTGTGGCGCTTAATCATGTTGATTCCAGAAACGACCAAACGGCCATCCTTCATCACACGATTAACTTTACCACGCTTACCGTTGTCCTTGCCTGCTATGACAATCACTTCATCGTCACGTTTGATCTTTTTCATAACCGGCCTCTCGTCCTTAAAGCACTTCAGGTGCTAAAGAAATAATTTTCATGTACTTATCGCCGCGCAACTCACGAGTTACAGGACCAAAAATACGAGTTCCAATCGGTGCATCACTAGCGTTTAACAACACAGCAGCGTTACCATCGAATTTAATTAAAGAGCCATCTGGGCGACGTACACCACTACGCGTACGCACTACCACAGCACTCATGACATCGCCTTTTTTGACTTTGCCGCGAGGTATAGCTTCTTTTACAGTGACTTTAATTACATCACCAATTCGTGCATAACGACGATGTGAACCACCCAGCACTTTAATACACATTACTCGACGCGCACCGCTGTTATCGGCCACATCTAGCATACTTTCCGTCTGAATCATCGTTGTTCTCCAAACCTTACCAGGGGTTAAACGTTAGATGCTTTTTCATCGATGTTTAGTAACGTGAAAGACTTTGTCTTCGAAAGAGGACGCGTCTCTTGAATTGTTACTACATCGCCGATGTTGCATTCGTTATTCTCATCGTGAGCATGTACCTTGGTAGAACGCTTAACGTACTTACCGTAGATTGGATGCTTTACACGACGCTCAATCATCACAGTGATTGACTTATCCATTTTGTTACTAACAACTTTACCATTTAAGGTACGAGCTGTGTTCTGTGCAGTATCAGTCATAATCATTCACCTGCCTTTTGCGTCAATACAGTTTTAATGCGTGCAATGTCGCGTCTATTCTGACGAAGTAAATGAGACTGATTCAACTGACCAGTAGACTTGCGTAGACGCAAGTTAAACTGCTCTTTAAGCAAACCAAGAAGATCCTGATTCAACTCGTCTACAGACTTACTTGTTAATTCACTTGCTTTCATTACATCACCGTCCTTTCAACAAAGGTTGTCGAAACAGGTAATTTTGCAGCTGCAAGAGCGAATGCTTCACGCGCCAGCTCTTCCGGCACACCTTCAATTTCGAATAAAACTCGACCTGGCTGAACCTGGGCAACCCAATATTCAACACTACCTTTACCTTTACCTTGACGAACTTCTAAAGGCTTTTGCGTAATCGGCTTGTCAGGAAAAATTCGGATCCAGATCTTACCACCACGCTTAACTTTTCGAGAGATCGTACGACGAGCCGCCTCAATCTGTCGTGCAGTAATACGCCCGCGATCGGTACACTTAAGACCATATTCGCCGAAGCTTATCTTTGCACCGCGCTGAGCCAGACCGCGGTTACGGCCTTTCTGCATTTTTCTAAATTTGGTACGTTTTGGTTGTAGCATTACTTGGCCCCTTACTTAGCAGCTTTCTTCTTGGTAGCTTTCTTCTCAGCACGTACCTGTTCGATACCACCCAGAATCTCGCCCTTGAAGATCCAAACTTTAACGCCAATAATGCCGTAAGTGGTATTTGCCTCATGCGTTGAGTAATCAACGTCTGCACGCAATGTATGTAGAGGCACACGACCTTCACGATACCATTCACTTCTAGCTATCTCAGCACCACCCAAACGACCACCAAGCTGTATCTTGATACCCTTCGCACCTTGACGCATTGCATTTTGAACTGCACGCTTCATTGCACGACGGAACATAACACGACGTTCCAATTGGCTAGCTACACCTGCAGCAACCAACTTAGCATCCAAGTCTGGCTTACGAATTTCCTCGATATTGATGTGAACCGGAATCCCCATCATTTCGCCAATCTCTTTGCGAAGCTTTTCAACATCTTCGCCTTTCTTACCGATTACGATACCAGGACGCGCAGTGTGAATTGTCACACGAGCGTTCTGAGCTGGTCGCTCGATAGTGATCTTGCTAACTGACGCTCTTTCAAGCTTTTTCATCAAATACTCACGTACCTGAATGTCGTTTAGCAAGTACTTAGCGTAATCACCTTTCTCTGCATACCAAACGGAGTTGTGGTCTTTCACAATACCCAGTCTGATACCAGTAGGATGTACTTTCTGACCCATCTTAGTATCTCCTAGTTATCGGCCACTTTGACCGTGATATGACAGGTGCGCTTGAATATTCTATCAGCACGACCTTTCGCACGTGGTCGGATTCGTTTCATAGTTGGGCCTTCATCAACAAATACTGTTGAAACTTTAAGCTCATCTACGTCCAAACCATCGTTATGCTCTGCATTTGCGATAGCCGACTCCAACACTTTCTTCATAAGGGCTGCAGCTTTCTTAGTGCTGAAAGTTAAAACTTCCAACGCCTCTTCTACACCCTTTCCTCGGATCTGATCTGCTACCAAACGTGCCTTCTGAGCAGATAGACGAGCACCTCTATGCTTTGCAGCTACTTCCATCTCAATATCCTCTCAGAATTATCGCTTCGCTTTCTTATCGGCATCATGACCCCGATAAGTACGCGTTGCAGCAAATTCACCTAATTTATGACCAACCATATCTTCGGTTACATAAACAGGAACGTGTTGACGTCCGTTATGAACCGCAATAGTCAGGCCTACCATCTCAGGAAAAACAGTTGAACGACGAGACCAAGTCTTAATTGGTTTCTTGTCACCTTTTTCCAGAGCCGTTTCTACTTTCTTCAATAAATGAAGGTCTATAAATGGACCTTTTTTCAAAGAACGTGGCACAGCGTAACCCTCTTAGTTAATTACTTAGCCGACCGACGACGTACTATCATCTTGTCAGTGCGTTTGTTCTTGCGAGTTTTATAGCCTTTAGTAGGTACACCCCAAGGAGTAACAGGGTGACGACCACCAGAGGTTCGCCCTTCACCACCACCATGTGGGTGGTCAACTGGGTTCATAACAACACCACGCACCGTTGGTCGAATACCGCGCCAACGTGATGCACCCGCTTTACCTAATTGCCGTAGGCTGTGCTCACTGTTTGAAACCTCACCCAAAGTAGCTCGACATTCAACAAGAACCTTACGCATTTCACCAGAACGCAAACGAAGAGTTGCATAAGCACCTTCTCTTGCTACTAGCTGCGCAGAAGTACCTGCACTACGAGCGATTTGAGCGCCTTTACCAGGCTTCAATTCAACACAGTGGATAACACTACCCACAGGAATATTTCGAATAGGTAAGGTACTGCCTACTTTAATAGGAGCATCTTCACCCGAACGAATCTCTTGACCGACTTCAACACCTTTAGGAGCAATAATGTAACGACGCTCGCCATCCATATATTTCAGCAATGCGATGTGCGCTGAACGATTTGGATCGTGCTCGATACGCTCAACAACAGCTGGAATGCCGTCTTTTGTGCGCTTGAAGTCAACAACACGATAGTGCTGCTTATGACCGCCACCCTTGTGACGAACAGTAATACGACCGTTGTTATTACGACCGCCATTTTTAGATTTCTTTTCAACTAACGGCGCATAAGGACGACCCTTGTATAAATGAGGGTGTACTACCTTAACGACATGACGACGGCCGGCAGATGTTGGTTTGGTTTTTACGACTGGCATAATTCGACCTCTACCTTATTCCACGTCCATGAAATCGATATCCTGACCTTCTGCCAATTTGACATAAGCCTTACGAATATCTTTGCGCTTACCAAGACCGTTCTTAGTGAACTTAGTCTTGCCTTTAATATTTACAGTTTGAACTGCTTCAACTGTAACATTGAAAAGTTTCTCAACAGCCTTCTTGATTTCTGGCTTGCTAGCATCCGCAGCAACCTTAAAACAAACCTGGTTGTTCTCTGCTGCCATAGAAGCTTTTTCAGAAATATGAGGACCTAAAAGAACCTTATAGATACGTTGTTCATTCATCCCAACATCTCCTCAATCTTTTTAAGAGCAGAAACTGTGACAACCACCTTATCGAAACCAACAAGGCTTACAGGGTCAACACTTTCCGCATCACGCACATCCACTTTAGGGATATTGCGAGACGCCAAATATAAGTTTTGATCAATTTCTTCAGAGATGATCAAAGTACTATCTAGCAAACCCTGCTCTTTCAACTTAGCAGTCAGCTCTTTTGTCTTTGGCTCAGCAACAGTTAGCTCTTCAACAACCAACAAACGCTCCTGACGAACCAACTCTGACAAAATAACCTGCATCGCTGCACGATACATTTTACGGTTTACTTTTTGAGAGTGATCTTGCGGCTTCGCAGCAAATGTAACACCACCTGAACGCCAGATTGGGCTACGAATAGTACCTGCACGTGCACGACCAGAACCCTTCTGCTTCCATGGCTTCTTACCACCACCACTTACTTCAGAACGAGTTTTCTGAGCTCGAGAACCCTGGCGGGCAGCTGCCATATATGCAGTGACAACCTGATGAACCAAAGACTCATTAAATTCACGAGAAAACGTAGCTTCAGATACAGCCACTGAATTTCCAGAACCAGTAATTGTTAATTCCATGACGCCCCCTATGCCTTCTGTGCTGGCTTGACAATGATGTCCGCGCCAGTAGCACCAGGAACAGAACCTTTAATCAATAAAAGGTTACGTTCTGCGTCTACACGAACGACTTCTAAGCTCTGAACAGTAACTTGTTCAGCACCCATGTGACCTGACATCTTCTTGCCTTTAAAAACACGACCTGGCGTCTGACACTGACCAATTGAACCGTTTGATCTGTGTGACAACGAGTTACCATGCGTCGCATCTTGCATGCCAAAGTTCCAACGCTTAATACCGCCCTGGAAACCTTTACCTTTAGACTGACCAGTTACATCAATAATCTGACCAACTTCGAAGACTGTCGCATTAAGTGCGTCACCTGCTTTAAGATCTTCGCCTTCGCCTTCCGCCAAACGGAATTCCCAAAGACCACGACCCGCTTCAACACCTGCTTTCGCAAAATGTCCAGCTGCAGCTTTAGATACGCGAGAAGCGCGACGCTCACCAACAGTTACCTGAATTGCACGGTAACCATCAACATCGTCTGTTCTCACCTGTGTGATACGGTTATCTTCAACCTCGATAACCGTTACCGGAATGGATGCACCTTCGTCTGTAAAAACTCGAGTCATCCCAGCCTTACGGCCGACTAAACCAATCGCCATTTTTCACCTCTTAAGTGTACGGGGCTTTCACCCTCTATGGCCCTATAAATTAGGTAGTTACACTTTACCGCTCGATCTAACTTGAACGGCACCAACTTTTTAGAAAAGTTGGAAAAACTTAACCAAGACTAATCTGAACGTCTACGCCAGCTGCCAGGTCAAGTTTCATTAGTGCATCTACAGTTTTTTCTGTAGGCTCTACAATATCCATCATTCTCTTATGAGTACGAATCTCATACTGATCACGCGCATCTTTGTTTACGTGAGGAGAAATCAAAACTGTAAATCTCTCTTTCTTAGTTGGAAGAGGAATCGGACCACGCACTTGCGCACCGGTTCTCTTCGCCGTATCTACAATTTCTTGTGTAGACTGATCGATCAGACGATAATCAAAAGCTTTTAGTCTGATTCTGATTTTTTGGCTTTGCATGTGACCAAAACTCCAGTAATTAGCCACTTAAACCCAAAAAGGCGCGTGACTGCTGTATAAAAAAGGAGCCGCATTGTACGTATTGCAACCAACCGTGTCAACCGACATCCCGACATAAATACGATTTCTTTTAGCACAAAAAAAAGAGCCGCCCGAAGGCAGCTCTTTTTTTAGGATATAGGCGTCAGATTATTCAACAATCTTAGCTACAACACCCGCACCTACAGTACGACCACCTTCACGAATCGCGAAGCGTAGACCTTCTTCCATCGCGATTGGCGCGATCAAAGTAGCTGTTAACTGTACGTTATCACCAGGCATTACCATTTCAACACCTTCAGGCAACTCACAAGCACCTGTCACATCAGTC
>NZ_LWEY01001889.1:0-1420 GCF_001634935.1 Oleiphilus sp. HI0043
TTCGACTCGTAGTGTATGGGCCGCGCAAAAGCACAAGCAACCATAAAGCATGACAGCAAGCTTTTTCCATTTTTCCTGGTCATTGAGCAGAAAGTAGACCACGACCGGGAGGCTTAGGAAATAGAGTTGGAAGCCCGTTTCAGCGCCGACAAAGAATATACTCCCCAAGGTAACTTGCAGGCTGGCAATGAGTATCAACCAATAGGCGGAAAGGACAAACTTCTCCTGCCTGACCCAGTAGAATGTTCCGGCATAGCAGAGCGCATATAGGAAATCTGTAAAGCTGCTCAGCGCTTGTTGGTATTGAGTCCATAAAATAGCTGAATAGCATAAGGATACAATCACGCCGACCAGTGACACGCTAATAACGATTCGCTTACGATATTGTGTGCCTAGCTTGGTACTAAGAACTTCTGATTGCTGTGTAGATGCCTTATTTTGCTTCATGCCTGTTTGTTTATCCTAACATGTTGGCCAGTTTGTAGGGGCCTTCCAGTATATTGTGTGTTAACTGAACTTGATTCGATACACCTGTTTTTTGGTATATCTTTTTCAAGCGAGAGCGAACGCACTCTTTAGTGAGCTTGAGCTCTTCGGCGATTTCTGAGCCTGATAGCCCAGATATCACCTTGCTGAGAACTTGTGTCTCGGAGGCGGTCAGGCCATAAAAGTCAGCCAGGACTAGATTGAGCTTCTCAAAGCTGTCTTTCTCGACAGGACGCATCACCACGAGTGAACCTTTCGCTTTCCATATCTTATTTTCATGCGCAGACTTTCGGTAGGGCGTAACACCAATATGCCATTCATTGCCTCCACCAACGTATGCATCTAAACGAATGAAGCCTCCTGGAAACAAATCTATTCCCTGCGAAGCAAGAATGCATTGCATGACAAGGTGCTGTAGCCGCTTGTTGGCGGCAGGGTTCTTCAGTGCGAGGCGGTCATGTTTTAAGGTGAGCACCTCACTCGATTTTGCAAACTCTTCTGCCCGGGCGTTCATAGGTTTGGAGACATAATTCTCCATCACCAAAAAAATAGCAGCTTCAGTACTACTTTTTAGCTGCTCTTGCACCTGGCTTTGTAGCTGGGCAAGTTTGGTTTGGGTGGATATGGTAAAAGCGCGCGTTAGGTGTGGTACAAAGATGCCGAGAATTTTCTTTGTTTGGTTATCAAAATCCTGCTGAGTATCTGGGCGGTAAAAGGTGATGCTGGCAATGAACTGGGTATCTCGATAAAAGCAGGTGCTGATACTATGGAAGCAATCATTTTCACGGAATAGCTCCTGATAGACTTTAGAAGAGCGTTAGCTTTGGCTATCTAATAGCTCTGAGCCTTTTTTGATTGAACTGGTAGACATGTCTTCGACGCTTAGTCTGCGTTCATCAAGGGGGGCGTATTCTTCGCTATATGACTCGATAGT
>NZ_LWEY01001890.1:0-771 GCF_001634935.1 Oleiphilus sp. HI0043
TCAGGCCAAAAATCTTGTTTCTATGGGGGCGTAAAGAGGCGGGCAGCTTTTGGTCTTCGATATCTTCTTCGGTAATTGGATAGTTGGCCGCCTTAATGCCGTACTGCATTGCAAGATAGAGACAAGTAGGGGTTTTGCCACTGCGCGATACGCCGGTCAATATCACATCCGCTTGGTCATAGAGTTTGGTGCGAGCACCGTCGTCATTGTCGAGTGCGTAGTTAATAGCCTCTATTCTTTGGTCATAGCGGGTATTTTTAGTAATGCGTGTTCTACCTACCTGATAAGAAGAGCGAACGCCGAGCTCTTGTTCCAGCGGCCCTAGAAAAGCGGCGAAAATATCAATCATCAAGCTATTACTCTTTTTGATGATCTTTCTGATGCCATCATCAACGATGGTGTCGAAAATAATAGCTTTCGCGCCATTTAACTCCGCCGCAGCATTAATTTTCTCGACCGTTTCGAGGGCTTTTTCAATGCTATCAACGTAAGGAAGCGTGACTTTCTCGAATTCATGCTCTTCAAATCGTGTTAATAAACTGACGCCTAACGCTTCTGAGGTGATACCTGTGCCGTCTGAAATGAAAAAAGCAGTACGCTGATTACCCATAAAAAACCTTATTTTGAAGCCGAGGATTGATTCAAATAAGTTAGCATAAAGTGTTACAATTCACACCTGCTCGCGTTAGGTAAAGCGCATAATTATCAGTATTTCGCTAATGTACAGGAGAATAAGCCTTGCAGGACTACATTAT
The DNA here is from genome assembly GCF_001634935.1 of Oleiphilus sp. HI0043. Taxonomy (NCBI): domain Bacteria; kingdom Pseudomonadati; phylum Pseudomonadota; class Gammaproteobacteria; order Oceanospirillales; family Oleiphilaceae; genus Oleiphilus; species Oleiphilus sp. HI0043. Next base: position 756 of record NZ_LWEY01001890.1, read on the forward strand.
TTGGTTTGATGAACTG
>NZ_LWEY01001891.1:0-1262 GCF_001634935.1 Oleiphilus sp. HI0043
CAAGACATACATGTACCTTTAGGAGGCATCGCGTTTACACCAGAAATAGCATTAGCGATCAAAGCATCCACACCTTTTGCAGAACGATCAGCCCAAGTCGCTGCATCACCAAATTTCGGAGCGCCCATCGCACCAGTACCGTGACATGCTGCACATGAAGTGTCATAGATTTCTTTTGCGCTTTTAGGCCCTGACGCTACGGCTGCAGCAGCTGTACCACAGTCATCACCTTCAACACATACTTTACCGACCGGCTTCAATCGATCACGAATAGAGTCTTCATCCATTGCTGCATTAACAGAGAACACGACTGCCATAGTCATTACAGTTGATAGCAACACTTTGATTAGCTTATTCACTTAACACCTCATCTCTCATTTAATATTTATAGTGCACCTACTCTCATTTGATATTTATAGTACACCTATAATGTTGGCAGCATTATAGGGCATATTACAAACAACACAACCGTAGATATCTTCGAAAAAGCCCGGAAAAGTCGTTCTAAGGCAGCCAAATAAACCTATCTCACACCTTATTCCTAGATTAGGTCATATTTGTTAATTTTTTCTGCATTGTTCTTTGTTCAAAGCCCAATCCTTGACTACACTTGAACTTGAGTTTGAAAATATTCGCAAGAGCTGGTTTCTGTCCCAAGTTATAAAAAGGATGAAGAGCCCTTCAAATAGGTAATTCAAACAGCAATATGAGCCTCTCAGGTAACCCCTATAAAGTTATTACAGAGTACTCATTGAATAGTAAATTAAAATGGAAAAGGTTAGATAATGTCAGAAACACTTTCAGGAACCGTTAAATGGTTCAATGAATCAAAAGGCTTTGGTTTTATTCAGCGTGAGAATGGACCAGACTTGTTTGTTCACTTCAGCAATATTCAAGGCGACGGTTTTAAAACTTTGGCAGAAGGCCAAGCAGTTACATTTACAGAAGGCTCTGGCCAGAAGGGCCCTCAGGCTGAAAATGTAAACCCTGCATAGTAAGAATTCCTCATTCAACCCCGTTCCGGGGTTGAATTTTTCCTCTCTCACAAGCCTCACACTCAGTCAGCTAAACTCCTCAAATAAGCGACCTCTAGCGAAACCAACGTTTACCATTTCGAAAAGCTCTATTCAATTCAAACAGTCCACGATTGAAGTGCACTCGACACTTTTGTAACAGCGTATACTCTATGATTCGACGCTGATATAGGTGCAGGCTGACATGCCCCCAAACTACCCACCAGCGAACCGGATTCATTCCTTTAC
>NZ_LWEY01001892.1:0-777 GCF_001634935.1 Oleiphilus sp. HI0043
TGTTTTAATGTAATCGTCTATTGTTTATAAGATTAAGACAATACAATGCTCGTCTTACTTAAGTTAAATGCTTAATTTAGCTTGCTCGTGGGATTATGAATAATACTAACCTGGCGGACCGAATTTAAGGGGTTACCGTGATAGAAGAGTCTCAACATAATAGTGCTGATGCAGCGGATATTCCGACTTTAGAAGAGTCCGGCACCGCATCCGGCTCTGTTGAAGATACTGGTTTAATGCTTCCATTTGAGCGGTTGCCATTCTCCTTTGCTAAGAAGCAAGGGATAGTATTGTTGAAAAATCAAAATAACGAGTATGAGATTCTTTATCGGGCGGGTCTTAGCTCCCAGGCTTTTGCAGAAGTAAACCGTCTAACTTTTGGTGAGGTTCCTTTTCAACAAGTTGATGAGGCAGAGTTCGACGAAGCTTTAGGGCTTGCTTACCAAAATGACTCTGCAGAAGCAATGCAGATGGTCGAAGGTCTGGGCGACGATATGGATCTGGCCAGCTTGGCAAACTCGGTTCCAGAGACCGAGGACTTATTAGAGCAAGAAGATGATGCGCCGATCATCAGACTAATTAATGCTATTTTGACCGAAGCAGTAAAAAATGATGCTTCAGATGTGCATATAGAAACATTTGAAAAACAGCTTGTCGTTCGCTTTAGAGTGGATGGAGTCTTGCGAGAAATCGTTAAACCCAAGCGCGCACTAGCGCCTTTGCTGGTGTCTCGTATCAAGGTTATGGCAAAACTCGATATTGCTGAAAAGCGTGTAC
>NZ_LWEY01001893.1:0-746 GCF_001634935.1 Oleiphilus sp. HI0043
GAAATTTGAATCTATAACTCCCCTCGATGGTGAAATTCGGGGTAGTCCATTGTTTATTTCATACTCAATAGCACCGCTCAACTCAGAAACTAAATTCTCGCTTGTATGAAAGGTGTCAAAGATTCTAAGTCTTCTAATTATCCGAGCAACAATTCCCATGCCAACAGAGTCAAACGCATCTAAAACCAGGCCGCCAAATACGTCTCTCAACGCCTTTCCTCGGCCATCCTCCGCTACTAGAACAGAAGGTTTAGAAATACTATTCATGAAAATATGTGCATGAACTCTATATCCTATATGTAAATCACATTGACTATAATACTCGATAAGATTTTCCGCAGAACCAGATATATCAACGTAGTCTACGCCCTTTTCTTGTAGCCAGGTAATAAATTTCTGATGCCCGATTAAGTGCTCTTTCTTAGCAGAAGGAGTCTTCAAAAAGCTTTCCGTTGTGCCATGGTGAAAGACTACTTCAAACTTGGCATTTGGGAACAAGGCTTTTGTAGAAAGAATTGCGCTCTCCATCTGTTTTTTTAACGATTTTGAATATAAAAAAGCCACTCCTAGTGAAAAAGCAACTCGACAAATCTCTTCTTGTTCAAGCGAGCTAGAACCGACATATTCTAGGTCGTAAGTAGCTGGGCAACCGGTCATCAAGCCACATCTAACCCCAGAGGTACTAAGGACATTCAATGTGTGGTAATCACGCACACTTACGGGCAGATCATCTTTATCAATTCTCG
>NZ_LWEY01001894.1:0-835 GCF_001634935.1 Oleiphilus sp. HI0043
ATTATCAAGTGCCGACGGAAGCCTAAAACCATACTCCACCAAGGTTTCTTTTCTAGACCTGTCGCCTTTAAACATTGCACCAATCTGAGGAATCGTTACGTGCGACTCATCGATTACCATTAAGGCATTATCCGGCAAATAATCAAACAAGGTAGGCGGCGCTGCGCCGACATCGCGCCCAGACAAGTAGCGCGAGTAGTTTTCAATACCATTACAGTAACCCAGCTCTGTCATCATCTCTGTATCATAGCGAGTTCGTTCTTCTAGCCTTTGCGCTTCGACGAGCTTATTATTGTCCCGTAACTGCGCTAAACGAATTTCTAATTCGGACTTAATTCCATCCACAGCATTCAGAATTGTTTGGCGCGGCGTAACATAATGGGATTTAGGGTAAATCGTAATCCGAGGCACACGACGCGTCACTTCGCCGGTTAAGGGGTCAAAGAAACTTAAGTTCTCGACCTCATCATCAAATAGCTCAATTCGGATTGCCTCTTTTTCAGACTCAGCGGGGAAGACGTCTATCACATCACCACGCACACGATAGGTAGCTCGGTGTAGCTCGATGTCATTTCGCGTATATTGAATCTCGGCCAATCGTTTTAAGATATCGCGTTGACTAGCCGGCTCCCCCCTATCTAGATGTAGCATCATCTTGAGATATGATTCCGGGTCACCCAAACCGTAGATGGCAGAAACCGTGGCAATAATTATTGCGTCTGGCCGCTCCATAAGTGCTTTAGTTGCAGATAGACGCATCTGCTCAATATGTTCATTGACTGAAGCATCTTTTTCAATAAAGGTGTTTGAAGATGGAACATAGGCTTCAGGTTGA
>NZ_LWEY01001895.1:0-1708 GCF_001634935.1 Oleiphilus sp. HI0043
ATCTTTTGGCCAATTCTCCGTTATAGCGATATTCACGAAGGCCCTATACCAGCTTGGTACGTCTGGGTAATTCAAATTATCTTTTTTCTTTTGTTGGATGACTTTCTTTTCTATTTAATGCATCGCTGGCTACATGAAAACAAATGGATGCTACGCAAGGTTCACTCGGTCCATCATAGAATTCACAACACCTGCGCATTAGACGGTAACTACTTTCATGTTATCGAGTTCATCTTGATCGGCAGTCTAGCCATGCTCGGCCCTATTTTACTTGGCTGCCATCTTTATGTGCTCTATGCCTGGATTATTATTAGAAATATTGAAGCCGCTGACGGCCATGCAGGCTATGACTTTCCATGGAATCCTTTGCGGTTTTTGCCTTTATATGACGGCCCGGTTTACCACGACTTTCATCATTCACGCTTTAAAGGCAACTATGCCGGGGCGCTTCATTATCTGGATAAGTATTTTGGCACGTACATAAAAGAATATTTACGCTATAAACAAGAACACAAATACCCTGGATCAGAAGTAAAAAACGAAGCACCCGACAGAATTAACCAGCTCAAAAATATCACTACTGATGACAGCCCTATAAAGGTGAGTTCGGCACAATACTTGTCAAAAGCGCCCTATCCAAGCCCATTTCGGGGTACTCTCCTTGCTCATCAGGCCATATTTGATAAAGGTAGTTATAGATCTGGGTTACTAATTCTGGCGCATATAAAGATATAGCCCCCAAAAACAGGCCCATTCCGGTAAGTTGCTTTCTGGGCTTATCTATCACCGCATCAATAAACATTTGTGCCGCATCCTCGGCGCTTACCAGGTCGGCATTTTTATATTCTTTCGTTGGCGCAACCATTTCGGTCTTAACCAAGGGGAATTTTATCGAGGTGACACTTATATCCCGGTTAGCAAACTCTGCAGCCAGTGAGTCACACAACGCATCCATAGCAGATTTGCTTGCCATATAAGGCCCAAAACGTGGCGTGACAGCCATAGTACCCATTGAAGAAGAATGAAGAATATGCCCTCCACCATTTTTGACCATGGAAGGAAGAAGCCCCAAAATCAAGCGCGAAGCCCCAAAGTAATTTAACTGCATCGTTCGCTCCAAATCATGGAAACGCCCTTCAGAGCGAGAAAGAGAACGACGAATTGAGCGTCCAGCATTACTAGACAAAACAACAAGTGAAACGTACTTATCCTCTATATAGGTAACAAGCGCGTCACACTCATCAAAATGGGATAAATCACACGTATAGATGTCGATTCGTTCTGGGTCTACACCGCTGGCAATTAATGCCTCTTTACACTCATTTAGTTTATCTTGATGCCGGGCAACCAGAATAACTCGAGCACCATAACTCAGAGCCCGTTTGGCGCTCGCATAGCCAATTCCACTTGAGCCGCCTGTAATTAAAACTGTTTTATTATTAAGGGCGAGTTCAGCCAAGCCCTCTCTGTTCTTAGCAGGGTCCAAATAGCGATTGTAGTAGTCCCATAACTGATCGACATAATCTTCAAATGCTGGGGCTCGCAAGCCCTGTTTAACTAAAAGTTTCTGTGTTGAATCTGCACTAAATTTCAGGCCTGGCATTAGTGCTGAAAAGACTGACGAAGGAATACCTAGCTTTTCGAAAAGTCCATCGAGAGCGATCTGAACTGCCTTCAATTGCTTTAGCATACCTAGTTGCTTAAACAC
>NZ_LWEY01001896.1:0-705 GCF_001634935.1 Oleiphilus sp. HI0043
ATAAGTAGATGGCAATTCAGTGGTTCCCGGGTCATATGCACAAGGCCCGCAAAGAAATTAAGAAAGTCATGTCTCAAATAGATGTGGTGATAGAAATACTGGACGCTCGGATTCCATTCAGCAGCTCCAACCCAATGATTCGCCAGCTTAAGGAAGATAAACCCTGCATTAAGATTCTCAACAAGTCTGATTTAGCTGATCCAGACGTAGTCAAAGCTTGGCAAGAACACTTCGAAAAAGATGCACAAGTTAAAACCTTGGCAATTAGTGCTAATACCCTTAGCAATAAAGGCGCTATCGCCAACTTATGTCGAAAACTCGCACCACATCGTCAAGATTCAGATAAGCCCATAAATGCCATGATTATGGGCATTCCCAATGTCGGTAAATCTACCCTGATTAATTCCATCGCCGGCCGAGCTATTGCAAAAGTTGGCAACGAACCTGCGGTGACAAAGCGCCAGCAAAAGATAAACCTTGATAACGGCATCGTTCTCTCGGACACCCCTGGCGTACTCTGGCCAAAACTCGAACCCGAAACCTGTGGTTATCGTTTAGCGGCAACAGGCGCGGTTAAAGACACCGCAATGGAATATGAATCCGTCGCTATTTTTGCCCTGGAGCATTTGGCAAACCATTACCCAGAAGCCTTGGCAACTCGCTTCAAGCTCGACTTCTCTACCTTTGATCTTCAGCAAGATAAGC
>NZ_LWEY01001897.1:0-1394 GCF_001634935.1 Oleiphilus sp. HI0043
ATAAGAACTGCCATTAAGTGCGATAGACTCTTCAGCGGTGCACCGCTGAAGAGTCTATCGCACTTAATGGCAGTTCTTATCCTTCAGTAATCATCTCTGCCAGCGGTATGGCAAGTGGTGGCAGAGTTTTACACCACTTAAAAAATCTCTTACCGCATCATCAGCACAGTATCGTTTTTATCGGATTTCAGGCACCTGGAACGCGAGGTGATACCCTGGTCAGTGGTGCTGCTGAAGTCAAAATACACGGCCAGTACTACCCTGTGAAAGCGGAGGTTTATCATAGTGGTAGCCTGTCTGCCCACGGCGACTATCAAGAAATTATTGACTGGTTGCGTGCGTCAAAGATCTCCCCCAAGCAAGTGTTCGTTACCCATGGTGAGCGTAGTGCCTCTGACTCAATGCGTATGAAGATAAAAGAGCAGTTGGGTTTGAAAGCTTGTGTACCGGAGCCTGGTCAGGAATTTGAACTGAATTAGTAAATAGTCTCGGTCAATAATTAAGGTTGGATATGGAGCAATTTCAGTTACTAGAGTTTATTTCAGGAATCGGGGTATTTCTATTTGGTATTGATCAACTAGAGAAGGCCTTGAAGGCTTTAAGCAGTCGTTCCTTGAAAGTCATGCTGCGCAAGCATACAACTCATCCTTTAAAGTCGATACTAGGTGGGACGGTCGCAACAGCCATTCTGCAGAGCAGTTCGGTTGTTGGCTTAATGACGCTGGCCTTTGTCGGGGCCGGTATTCTCGATATGCGCAATGCGCTGGGGATCATTCTAGGGTCTAATCTGGGAACAACGTTTACCGGCTGGATCGTTGCAACCTTGGGCTTTAAGCTCAGTTTGTCTGCTTTCTATCTACCGATGCTGGGTCTGGGGTGTTTAGGTTTAGTTAGCTTTGGTGATGATAAAAAGCTCCGTCACATGAGTCGCCTATTAATGGGCTTAGGGCTGTTGCTGATGGGCTTGGTGCTGATGAAAGATAGCATTGAGGCTTTTTCGCAAAGCTTCGATGTCTCTATATTCAAAGAGTATGGAATTTTTGTTTTTTTTCTAGTGGGCGTTATCTTCACGGCCATCATTCAATCCAGCTCCGCGACAATGATGATCACCTTGAGTGCACTTAATGCTCAAATAATTGGATTAGATCAAGCGGCGGCATTAGTGATCGGTGCAGACCTAGGAACCACCGGCACTGTTATGCTCGGTGCCTTAAAAGGAACGCCAATTAAAAGGCAGGTGGCAGCAGCGCACTTCTTTTTCAACCTGATCACCGATTTATTGGCACTCCTATGTTTGCCTTTGCTGTTGAAAATTATCAATGATGTCTACCAAGTCGAAGACCCTTTACTTGGTTTGGTCGCCTTCCACAGTACCTTTAATGTAATTGGTATTT
>NZ_LWEY01001898.1:0-624 GCF_001634935.1 Oleiphilus sp. HI0043
ATCCACCTGTCGTATATCCTTTTTTTAAAATCGTTCTGATATTACTCGAATCATACACCATGACTGGATTCCGCAGAAGTCCGAGATTCAAAAACTATTAAGAAATGCGACACTATGTCGTATATCGTGATTTTACACCAGTTTCTTAGCCACTTGTTTTATATACAGTTTTTGATTCGTTCTTGTAAGTTCTCAGGATATACGACAGGCGGTCGCTTTTTAAGTCAAAAGGTACTAAATCTAGCTGAACGAAAGCGAATTCTCGATGCTAGGGAACATCAGCTTTAACTACTAAAGTAATGTCCACCTTATCCATGACTACAATTTATCAAACAAACTCTTCCCACCTTTTGGAAAGATTCGCATACCCTCCCCACTCAATATTAACCACAGCGGCCCACCAGGTTTTAGTGCTTTAGTAGGATGTCCAAATTATTTAACCTAGGTGGGTATAACTAAAAATTTGGACTAAGCCTTAACTTAGCGTCAGTCACTTTGGCCCCTTCAAAATAACAAGCCAGATACCAGTAGCTAAATCTGGTTTTTTCCAAAGGTTTAATCTCTTTTGGTTTGAATGGATTTTCAATTATTTAGTGTACTTGTTTTTTTCTAAATAATGTTCGA
>NZ_LWEY01001899.1:0-30076 GCF_001634935.1 Oleiphilus sp. HI0043
AAGTAAAGCTATAGAAAACAGTTTGTCGCCCACTCATTGGCCCTGTATAGATTAGGCTGGACCAAGATAGCGAGAAAATAATTCCGTAAATTGAATAGTTCCTGCATAAATATGTAGGAGACAGAAACAGGTGAGATCAAAATGGGAAGTTATTCTACCAGCGAATTCCGTTCAGGCTTAAAAGTAATGTTGGATGGTGATCCTTGTGCGGTGATTGAGAATGAATTTGTAAAGCCAGGAAAAGGCCAGGCTTTTAACCGCGTTAAGTTGAGAAACCTCAATACTGGGCGTCAATGGGAGAGAACCTTCAAGTCAGGTGAATCTCTTGAAGCGGCTGACGTAATGGAATTCGATATGGAGTACCTCTATACCGATGGTGAGTTCTGGCACTTTATGATGACTGATGGTTCTTTTGAACAGCATGCTGCTGATGAAAAGGCTGTCGGTGATACAATTAAGTGGTTAAAGGAACAGGATGTTTATACGGTCACACTATTCAATGGTGCACCCTTGGCTGTTGCTGCAGCAAACTTTGTTGAGCTGGAAGTGGTAGAAACTGACCCGGGTTTGAAAGGCGATACAGCTCAAGGTGGCACAAAGCCGGCTACCTTTTCTACCGGTGCAACGGTCAATGTGCCATTATTTGTCAATATTGGTGAGAAGCTGCGTATCGATACTCGTACTGGTGAATACGTGAGTCGTGCCAAGTCATAATTGAGCAATTGATTGCATAGAGATTAGAGGTTTGCTTGCTTGTTATGAATAAAACTTCAGAACAATGGCAACCAACATGTTCTTTGCAAAGACTAAAAGCCCGGGCTGAGCTATATGCGCAGCTTCGGGCTTTTTTTGTCGCACGTCATGTGCTTGAAGTTGAAACGCCTATTCTTGGTCGCTCAACTGCGACAGATCCTCATCTGGAAAGTTTGTCTTGCGCTTTGAATTCTGCACCTGGTGCGGGTTCAGAATGTTTATATCTACATACTTCTCCTGAATTCCCTATGAAGCGTCTACTTGCTGCGGGGAGTGGTTCGATTTTCCAAATCTGTAAAACTTTTCGTAATGCTGAAAGCGGCGTACGACATAATCCTGAATTTTCCATGCTTGAATGGTATCGCCCAGGCTTTGATCTCAACGCTCTGATGCAAGAAACCGCAGACCTACTGGAAACTCTTTTGGGTTCATGTGAAGTGTCGACAGTTAGTTATCGCGACTTGTTTCGGAAATATTTAGATCTTGACCCGATGATAGTCGCTATTGATGTACTGAGGCAGAAAGCAATAGAGTTGGCCGGCTATTCCGGGCCTAATTTGGAACGTGATGAGTACCTGGATCTGCTACTAAGCGTCTGTATTGAGCCATACTTGGGCTGTTCTGAAGATAGTAAGCTTAGACCCGTGTTTGTTTCGGATTATCCCGCATCACAAGCATCTCTAGCCGCCTTGAAGCATGATGAGGATGGCTTATTGGTCGCAGAAAGGTTCGAGCTATATATAAACGGGCTCGAGATTGCGAATGCCTATCATGAACTAACGGATGCTAAAGAGCAGCGCCAGCGCTTTGAATCTGATAATTTGGTACGCCAGGATATGGGTTTGAATGGGATACCAATCGATGAGAAGTTCTTATCAGCTTTGGAGTCTGGTATGCCAGACTGTTCGGGAATTGCCCTAGGTTTGGATCGTTTGTTGATGATCAAAGAGGGAGTCAATAGCATTGAAGATGTATTGAGCTTCCCTCTAAGTCGGGTCTAGTAAATCTAGCTTTTAATGATACTACCGAAGTTTTCACCCATTCTAACGGGGGAGCCTGCCTGCATTGCTTCATTGAATTGTGTTGTGCCTTTTGGAAACGCCAATACAACGGTAGAACCGAGCTTGAATCGTCCCATTTCCTGCCCCTTTTCCAGAGTGATACTGCTCGCATCCCCATAAAGGGTACTGTTCACATCGCGCTTAACCGGAGCGACTAAACCAGACCAAACGGTCTCGATACTGGCAACAATCATTGCACCAACCAAGACCATGGCCATCGGGCCAAACTCGGTATCGAATATGGCTGCAACACGCTCATTTCTGGCGAATAGGCGAGGGACATTCTCTGCCGTTACCGGGTTAACCGAAAATAACTTACCAGGGATATAAACCATTTCTCTTAATGTGCCGGTGCAGGGCATATGAATTCGATGGTAATCTTTAGGCGACAAGTAGATTGTTGAGAAGTCGCCACCCATAAACGGTTCGGCTCGTTCAATGTCGCCGCCAAGCAGCTCTACCACACTAAAGCTCTGACCTTTTGCCTGAAATACCTGGCCTTTATCAACCTGGCCTAGCTGGCTAATCGCGCCATCAACCGGAGAAATGATTGCATCTTCTTGGGTGTCAATTTCCCGTGCGCCAGGTTTAAGTTCACGAGTGAAGAAGTCATTGAAGTGCTTAAAATTCTCTGGCGAATCAAGCAAGGCTTCAGACATATTGACGCCGTATTTATCAATAAACCAAGCGATCAGCTTATTCTTGAACGCCGGAATTTCACATTCAGCGACTTTTCCTGCTGCCCGCGAGATCAAGTGTTGCGGTGCAATATATTGACTGAAAATAAATAGATCATCGAGTTTCATAGTAAGTCCGTTAGTAGTAATTTACTCATTCAATAGGGGTGTCAGCTTGGTTTCCCCATTCGCCCCAAGAACCAGGGTAAGCTTTTATATCTGTGAAGCTAAGTAGCTTGCCTAATAGATAAGTGAGGCCTGAGCGATGGTGGGTTTGGCAGTGTGTGACGGTTGGCTTTTCTGGGCTTATTCCAACAGTCGCTAACTCACTCAACAAGGTGTCAAAGGGTTTTAGTTTTAGGCTATTTTGTTGATCCATCGCGCGAGTCCACTCGTAGTTTAGTGCGCCGGGAATCTTGCCGCCTCTGGCTGCGTAAGCAGTTTCGCCACTATGCTCCATCGGAGAACGAGCGTCCCAGATTTGCAAATCTTGAGTGTTTACAAGCTCTTTTAGCTGCGCGAGAGTGAGGCTATGTTTACCGCTAAAAGACACTTGAATATCTGACTTTTCATTAGCCACAGGGCCGCTTTCCATGTCGAAATTTTCAGCAGCCCATGCGTGCAAGCCGCCATTCAAATAGCGGTAGTTGTTATGGCCAATTTCATCGAGTAGCCAGATAAAACGTCCTGCCCAGCCGCCACCTTCATCATCGTATACAATAACCTGACTATCGGGAGTCAGACCAATGCTTTGCATTAAATCGTTTAAATTTTCTTTACTCGGAGCAAGGCCGGGCACCGGCGGACCCGCCTGGGTTAAATTAGGGCTTACCAGTACTGCACCGGGGATATGAGCGCTTAGGTAGCGATCTTCTTTTCCAAGGTCGACGATGATCAGCTTTTCAGAGGAGTCTTCATTATTTAATAGTGCGAGTAATTGAGGCGCTTCAATTAACAGATCTGACATTTGTTAGTTCTCATTGCTTCAAATGATGATCGGCGGATCATACCAGATGACAAAGTTTGGGACTAACTATTCTTCACCCTTTGATGCTTGACGATTCGCTTGATGCTGTAAGGAAGTAGTGACTGCGCTGCATAGGTATTTGAATTGTTTATAGTGAGCGTCGGTGAGTGTTTGGTTGTCAGTGTTATCTGCGAAGAAAAGGGCAACCGGTTTTTTGCCAACAAATACCGACATTAAGAAAAACTCTTTTGAGTCGGTGGCGCCCTTGAAATTCATGGGAATCAGGTCGAGTATCTTCTTGTCACTAGAGGGTTTCACCCAAATACTGGCTGGGCGAGAGCATAATTTCTCAAAAATAGTATTCTTGATTATTTTGCTTTCAAAATCCTTAAGTTCAGGGTGATCTTGGCACCCGACTGAATAATAGTTTTTAAAGCGGCTGCGGTCTTTGCTTATCAGACCCACGCATGCTCGTTCTAACTCAATGCCGTAGGCAATGCCTTGGGTCGCGGCATTCATCAGCTCATGTAGGTCGGTAAACTCCTGCGGGCGATGAGCCATGATATGTGTTAGCTCAGTATATAAGGGGTTCCGTGAAAGCGGCCCGTTTGCTTGCGCTTTTTCAGCAATGCCTTCTTTATTAGTCGGTGCATTAATTTTTTCAGGTTTCGGTACGTCCCGGTTCTCGTGTTGTCTGGTGTCTTCAAGCTTGTTAGTTTTAGTAGAGCTGGCTATTGGCGCTTCTGGAGCAGGGGGCGCTGCTTTTCCCTTCTGAGATGGCGCATAGGCATCTGACTGGAATTCACTGAGTTGGCACTCACTTTGTGCTTTAGTGCGCTTGCGTGGTGGCACGAATAATTTAGCAGCCGGTTGCATTACGCCTGGCATAGGATGAGCGCGTGACATATCTGCAGCAGCTTCATGAGTTAGCTGAATCGCTTCATCAACCGAGCAGTTTAAGTAGCAAGCCAGAATCCGTTGTGCTCTTAATGTTGCCCTTGAATACCAGCAATATGAAGAATAGTGAGCAATCAGGTTTGCCAGCATCACGACAAAATGTGGAGACTGCATCAGCATATTAATGTCGCGATCTTCAACACGGAGCGGTTTCCCATCAGGGCTAAAAGAGCGGGCAATAGTGACCCATTGCTTATGGCTTAATTGTTTATCTGGTTGATAGCATGCCTGAGCCAGGGCAGGAACGTTTAGCTTTTTAGCCAGAGCGGTCGTGACATCGACGATTGTACCGCCTAATACTTCTTTCTCGGCAACATGGGGGAGCTTGTAGTTGGAACGAATGGCATAGCGTACTAAACGCATTTCAGGCGTTGCAAAGCGCCATAAATACCAGATAGGCGCACCCAGAAACAAGCTGGACCAATAAACGTCTTCGGGGTTTCCTTTACCTTTTCTTTTAGCGATGGCTCGACCGAGGTGGCCTGCATATAAACTGGTTGATAGTGTTCGAAGGTAGTAGAAACTGGTAATACTCTTTAAGGAAATAGCTTTAAAGGGTTGCTCGTTTATCAGCTCTGTTAGGCGCTCAATGCCAATCATACTAATGGCGTGTGCCAGTGTCTTACTGCTCGGTGTATCTTCTAGCTGGCTATCATTGGCGTGTGACATGACGTAAAAAGCCAAGATTGGGTCTTTATTAACGTGAGCAGCCAGATGAGAGTATGGAATAACCTTTTTTTCTAGCATACGAATGACTTTTTGACCCACTTTAAATGGCGAGGGAAGTGACTTTGTCACCAGAAAGTTTGCCCAGCCTTCAGCGCTATCGGGCATTTTTGAGTCAGTCATAAAGCTAATGTAATAGATTGATAGTTAGGAGTTGCGAGCAATTTATTGAAAATAGCTCACTATGACTAGAGTATAGATTGGATTTTTAATAATGCAGGCAATTAATGGCTGAGTATTATTGGTAGGTTTCTTTGTCGCCGAGTGTTTCTCTAATTCTGCGGTAACTATTCATGCGCTCTTCACTAATCTCACCTTTGTCGTAGGCGTCAAGGATCGCGCACTTGGGCTCATTATTATGTTTGCAGTCACGAAAACGGCAGTAGCCAATATGCGGCCTGAGTTCGATAAAACCTTCCAACAGTTCTTGCTCATTGATATGCCATAAGCCGAATTCTCGTATGCCCGGTGAGTCAACAATTCTACCGCCACCCGGAATATGAAAAAGCTTGGCTGTCGTCGTGGTGTGAGTACCTTTACGGGATACTTCCGAAAGCGCGCCGACTTTAATGCTCTGATCACCCAGAATACTACGAATCAGTGAAGACTTGCCGACACCGGATTGGCCAACGAAGACGCTGGTGTAGTTTTTTAGCCAGTCGAATAAGGTGGACTCACAATGCTCGACTTCATTGGCTGAGGTCTTGAGTACTTCATAGCCAAGTGCTTCATAGCTTTGGCAGAGTTTTTCTATCTGAGCGCGGTTATTATCATTAATCAAGTCGCTTTTGTTAAACAGTATGGCAGGCTTGATGTCGAGAGTTTCAGCGGCCACCAGATAACGATCAATTAGATTAGCGTAGGGTGTGGGTTCAGTGGCGACAACAATAATAATACGGTCGATATTGGCGGCTACGGGTTTGAGCAGCCCATAGTTGTCTGGGCGTTGCAGTAAACTGTGGCGTTCTAGGCGTGTTTCGATCACACCGCTTTGGTCTTTGCCGGGGCGCCAGACGACTTCATCACCGGTGACTAAAGCATCGACATTTGCTCTGACATGGCAGCGATGAACAAGTTTTTCTGTTTCGCCTTCGCAAATTTCGCTGGGTTCGATATCGAGCAGTTGGCCATAGTGCGCGATGACCAGGCCTTTTTGTTCTTCACCTAAATCGCTTGCTGCATATTCTTGCCCTAGCTTTTTGTCTTTGCGGTCGGCACGTGCGGCTTTCTCAGCTTGTATTTTTTCGATACGCCATTGCTGCCGTCTATTCAGTTTACGTTTGCTCATAAGCTCCGATGAATCGCTAGGAAAAGAACCAATGGCGCTATTCTAGCAGTAAAAGTATTCCAGAAGCTTGTTTATATCGAATATAGTGATTATCTTTAGCTGCCAAGCACCAGCATTAATCATAGGACTATTTTGATGACCGACAGCCCCGCGAAACATAAAGACAACCTTATCTGGATCGACCTAGAAATGACCGGCTTGGATCCTGAACAAGAGCGCATTATCGAGATCGCTACGATTGTGACCGACTCACAGCTAAATACCCTGGCGGAAGGGCCGGTTATCGCGATTCACCAAAGTGACGAATTGATGGACTCTATGGATGAATGGTGTACCAAAACACATGGTGAAAATGGTCTGACTGCTCGGGTTAAAGCCAGCAATACTTCCGAGAGAGAAGCAGAACAAGATACGATAGAGTTCTTGAAGCAATATGTAGATAAGGGCTGCTCGCCAATTTGCGGAAATACCATTGGTCAGGATCGGCGCTTCTTGGTGAAGTATATGCCGGAGCTAGAAGCCTTCTTTCATTACCGGAACCTGGATGTCAGTACATTGAAAGAGCTAGTTAGGCGCTGGAAACCAGAGATTCAATCAGGCTTAAAAAAACAAGGTACTCACCTGGCACTTGATGATATTCGAGATTCGATTGAAGAGCTAAAATATTACCGGGAGCACTTTATTAAAGCCTAAGTAAGTGCCACTCCTTTAAGAACCCTTCTTTTGGTTTCTCCGTGCAGGCCTCCGGCCGCTCTGTGTCCTCTGTGGTGGGTTCGTTTTTGGGGTTTTGATCTTTAGGATTAAGCCCTCTTAACCACAGAGGGCACGGAGCGCTTCGCTGCAAAGAGGAATAATATTTCCCTGTAAAATGGGTGCAATTCAGCTTAAGTAAGTGCCATTCGGGTCAGAGTAAAAAAAGCTATTTTTACTCTGATCCCACGATTAGGCGCTTAAGTCCTGCAATCAGTGCCTGGCATTCTTCAGGTGTACCAATACTAATCCGAAGATAATCTTTAATGCGTGGCTGTTTGAAGTGGCGAATGATAATCGATTGTTCACGCAAACCAGCAGCGAGAGCTTCAGCTTCAATATCTAGGTGCTTGGCGAGCACAAAGTTTGCCGCAGAAGGCATGACTTCAAAACCCAAGTTCTCGAGCTCTAGTGTTAGCCAATCACGCGTTTCAATGGTCTTATCGCAGCAGGCTTGAAAATAAGCTTTATCTTTAATCGCTTCCGATGCGCCTTTGATTGCAAAGCGGTCAAGCGGATAGGAGTTGAAGCTGTTCTTCACTCGCTCAAGGCCATCGATCAAGTCTTTATGCCCAATGGCAAAACCGACACGTAAGCCCGCCAAAGAACGAGATTTAGAAAAGGTCTGAATAACCAATAAATTGGGATACTTATTGACGAGCGCAACGGCACTTTCACCACCAAAATCGATATAAGCCTCATCCACGACGACCACTGATTCAGTATTCCTTTTCAGCAGAGCTTCGATTTCGTCTAATGGCAATACACGACCGGTTGGTGCATTAGGGTTAGGGAAGATGATGCCGCCATTATCTGTTGGGTAGTCGCTAAGCTCTATTTCAAACCGTTCACTAAGTGGAAGAGTCTTAGGTTCAATTTCGTATAAGCTGCAATAAACCGGATAAAAACTATAAGTAATATCGGGGTAGAGTAGCGGCTTACCATTTGATAGCAAGCCCATAAAGGTATGTGCTAGCACCTCATCTGAGCCGTTACCGACGAAAACCTGCTCGACTTCAAGGTCGTAATATTCGGCTATCGCACTTTTCAACTCACTGGCATTTGGATCAGGATATAAACGAAGAGAATCAGACGCTTCAGCCTTCAGGGCCGAGAGAACTTTGTCAGAGGGGCCATAAGGGTTCTCGTTAGTATTGAGCTTAATAAGATTGGAAACCTTAGGTTGCTCACCTGGAACGTAAGGGGTGAGCTTGTGAACGATGGGGCTCCAGAACTGACTCATAATAACTCTCTTAAATTGAAAACTGATATCGCGAGGGCGAATTTAGATTACTGCTTACTTTACCGAATACCGGCTTAATCGCCAAGAATGAAATTATCTAAATCATTTTTAAGCCTGGTTTCGAGTGTGGGGGGGGTGCAAATATTATGCGCTTATTAAGCAAATACAATAAGAACGATAATGATCACCCTAGACCGCTTTCAACTAATTTTTTTACTTTCTCTGCCTATTATTGGCGGTATGATCTCGCAAAATATACTGAATATCGTCGATGTCGCAATGGTCGGTCATCTGGGGGCTAGTGCCTTAGCCGCAGTAGGAACAGGGAGTTTTGCAGCCTTCGTTTCAAGCGCCATGGTTCTGGGGCTGTCTAGCGGTGTTCAAGCTGTTGCCTCTCGTCGTTTGGGTGAGAAGAAAATCGAGCAAGCTGGGGTGTCGCTATTTGCAGGTGTGATGATCGCCGTAATATTTGGCAGCCTTCTGACAGCTTTAATTTATCCTTATATACCTTCTATTTTTCCATATCTTAATGCCGATACCGAAGTCGCTGAATTAGGTAGCTCTTATTGGGAGATCAGAGTCCTCGCGACGGTTTTCATGGGGGTGAATTACGCCTTTCGCGGTTACTTTAATGGCATTAGTCAGCCAAAGTATTACATGTTGTCGCTAGTGTTTATTCATGTACTAAATATTATTCTGAACTATATATTGATTTTCGGTCACCTTGGTTTCGCCGCTATGGGGACTGATGGTGCGGCTTGGGCGAGTACCATTGCCATGGGCGTTGGTTCTGTTCTGTATTTTTGTTTGGGCTTCTTCAAGCTGGAGTCGTTAAAATTATTCCGTATAAAACCAAGCTTAAGTGATCTTGCTAGCGTCTTTAGACTCACCATTCCAGCAGGTTTTCAGCAGCTGTTAATTGCGATTGGTATGATCAGCTTGTTTTGGATGGTGGGTAAAATAGGCGTTAGTGAAGTTGCCGCTTTAAATATACTCATCAATATTCTGATGTTATGTATTTTGCCAGGCTTTGGTTTTGGTATGGCCGCTGCAACGCTGGTAGGTACAAGCTTAGGTGAACGAGACAAGGTGAAGGCTAAACTCTGGGCCTATGATGTTGCCAAAATTGGCGGAGGGATAACCTTGATACTCGGTATGTTATTAGCCTTCAATGCAGAGCTTATCTTGCGCTTTTTCACTTCAGATACGGCTACCATTGACGCGGCTCGCTTACCTTTGCAGGTGACGGGGGCTTTAATATTTATCGATGTTATCGGTGTGATTCTTATGAACGCCTTGCTGGGAAGTGGTGACGTAAAAGTAGTCTTGAAGACAAGTATGCTTTCTCAATGGGCTGTGTTCTTTCCTTTAGGTCTTATCGCAGTAGTTTATTTTGAGCCGCCCTTGCTGGTGATTTGGCTTTTGTTTTCTTTCTCTCGCCTGGGCCAAGGTTTTGTTTACGGTATTCACTGGCATAGAGGGAAATGGGGAGGCGCTAAGCTTTAGTGTTTAGCGCTTCAATGACGGTGATTTCTAAATCGTTCTAGCCGCTCTGACGTGCTTGGGTGGCTTGAAAAATAGCCCTGTATTTCAGATTCTTGTTTTGGCTCCACGCTACCTATGTTTTCTTCGGGCTCGTTTGCACCTTGGTCTTTTTCTTGGGATTCTAAGTTCTCCATTAAGGTAATAAAATCCTCAGGATGTAAGCCAAACTCTTGTAAATGTTTCAGCGCAAAATCATCAGCCTCGAGCTCCATTTTTTGGGAATAGCCTGCTTGCAGAAGAACACCAGGTAAGGCAAGAATTGCTTGGCTGGTGGTTGAAATATCGCCAGTTACGATAACGATGAATAGGGCTAGGCTGGATTGCTGTATCAGTCTTCTCAGACTATGCCGGTGAGCGATATGTCCAATTTCATGCAGCATGATCGTTTCCAGCTGCTCTTGGTTCTCTGCGAGTTTGACCATCTCATCGGTAAAAATAATGGTTCCTGATGGAAGTGCAAAAGCATTCGCACCGATGGACTCGCTTTTGCGGAACTCGATTTTCATTGGAATGAGCTCAAGGCCTTCAATCTTTGTCAGCTCGTCGGCGATGCGATTAAAGGCCTGCCTTAAGGAGTCGCGCTCTTCTTCAGCTAATTCACTGCTTTGAAACACGCTCTTATCTAGGATTTCTAAGCCTCCGTGACCAATTTTTGTTGATACTTCAGCGGGCAGTGCGTGGGCCAATTCTTCGCTGAAAAAAGGAATGCCATAAGCGATAAAACCCCAGCTAGCGACCGCTACCAAAACTAAGGTTAACGCAACAAACTGAAGCTTACTTTCCAAGCGGTGAGCGAGCCCGGAATATGTTTTAGTTTTGAGGTAGCCATCCTGCTGGGCGGTTTTAATCAGTTCATCGATTGCTAAATTATCAGCACATTCAAATTGACATTGATCGCCAAAACTAATGAAGCGCGGGGTATTGCCAATGCGTGATGAGATGTCGACATCTTTAATGGCGACCTTTTTTAAGGGTTCATTGGATGACTCAGTGACAAATTCACTTTCTGGAAAAAAGCAGAGCTGACCGCCTTCCTGATAATGTAGCTTAGCGGGAAGCCGTGATGAGCTTTGCCCTAGGTACAAATAGCCGGAAATCTCCATTGTTAGCAACCAGGCTTCGTCAGCATTTAAATTCCCACTTCGATATCAAAGACTTCACCAAACTCTTCACCCATTGCGGTCAATTGATTTTGTTGATCCGCGACGAAATTATCGAGAGATTGATTTGTCAGCAGTGTTAGTTGGCTTGCGCGGTAGCGCGCAGTACGGATCATCGACCAGGGGATGAGTAAGCCTAGTGAGCAGATAATGGCAATCGTATTGCTGAGGTATAGATACAACATATAGCTAACGCTCAATGTACTTGAGAAAGTCATCTCTTCGATCTGGGTATGATTGAATATCAAGTTTTGGCGCTTGGTTTGAAGGTAGGCAAAGATCCATAAATAAACAGTAAAGAATACCAGCTGAATTAAAATGAGGTTTGAAAAAGACGGTGCTGTTTCTTCACTTGTAAAATTCATAAGGTCTAGCTGGGATAAAGTCCAAAGTACAATAGATATCGCTAAGATAAAAACACCGGAGGCCTTTAAATACATAAGATAGAAGCTTTTTGCGCCAGCGCCATAGCTGAATGGTGAGGTGCCATAGCGAGCGTTATTTACAAGGAAAATAGCTTTTAAGTATTGCCAGAAGGGAAAGCCCAAGATAAACAATGGGAACAAAGCAGCAAGCCCCCAAGGCATATTAAACTCTTCCTCAATATCTATTTTTGCTTCTTCTCCTACGGCAGGTATCTCTGTCGTTTCATCAGCTGGCATCTCCTCAGAAATCGGGACTTCCGAGTATTCCCATACCTCACTGGGCACAGAAAAATATATTGAGCTAACAAGCAGAGCCAGGAACAAAAATACCGGTAGGCCATAAAATAAATAAGCTTGCTTGAAGTTTCGTTCAAAGCGGAAGGTAATACCACGATAAGCTGTGTGGCGGAGCCTGAACGACATAGAAAGAACAATGATTGCAGGCACTAAAACTGTCACTGCTGCAGCGGCATACAAACCCCAAACGCCATTATAGGAATTTATTGCGTAATAAATGCCGAATAATATGGATGCAAAAATTCGCCCTTTTAGAATCTGTTCAGGCTTTGCCAAATATTGAAAGGCGCTGTCGTCAAGCTGAGTATTGCCATAAAAATAGCGGTGTGTTCTAACTTTCGCCCAGGCCGAATAAATGCCCAGCGTAACGATGGTGAGAGCTATATTGACGATCCAAATGCCAAAGAATTCGAGTGCTTTGCCGCTGAATCTAAAAGGCTGTTCAGTATAGGGTTTTACTTCTAAGTCCATTTAATGGGAGTTCCTTCAATTTGATGCGCTTAAAAACTAGCGGCAGTCTAACATAATTAGAAGGAGAGGCTGCGGTCAGAGTAAATTTACTCTAGACCGAACGGCACTTACTTAAGCATATGTTCCATCTAAACAAATGATTATCTATAGGGTGCAATTCAGATTAAATAGGAGCCATTCATTTAAGAACCCTTTTTTGATTATCTCCGTACAGGCCATCGGCCGCTCTGTGTCCTCTGTGGTGGATTCGTTTTTGGGTTTTTGATCTTCAAGACTAAGGCCCTTAACCACAGAGGACACAGAGCGCTTTGCTGCACAGAGGAGTAATGTTTCTCTAGGCTTCCACTGTAAAAAAGTGAAATTCAGTTTAAGTAAGTGCCATTCTACTTTCTAATTATTCTAGCTCTGACATATCGTCTCAATATCACAAGTGATCACCGATACATGCTTATAGCCGATTCTCATCAGCTGCTCTGCAGATAAAGTGGCGCGTGCACCGGTTGCGCAGTGGATATAGAGCGGTGTTTCTTCATGTGGGTGGAGTTCTGATACCTTCATTTCCAAGACACCACGTGGAATGTTGAGGGCGTTCGGTGTCGGGTTTTGTGCCACTTCCATGGGTTCTCTTACGTCAATCAAAATACCACCATTATTGCTCATTTCCAGCTTGGCGCTTGATGATGTTACACAGCGTACTTTAGGTCTGATTTCTTGAATTAAGTCCGGTATCGATCTCAACATATTTATTACCTCAAACATTTACAGTGATGGGAGGTATGATATATTAGAAGTTGCTAAATTAGCAATTTTTAATTAGTATTCATATTTATCGTGACATGCATAAGACGTAATTTAAGGTGTAGGTGATGGATATTAGTCTGGATGAAATGTCTTCGCGCTCGGCAGAAGCAGAGGCTTTCTTAAAAAACCTGGCAAACAGCAAGCGCTTAATGATTTTGTGTGTTTTGAGTGAAGGGGAGCTATCAGTTGGCGAATTAAATAAGCGGGTGCCTCTTTCTCAATCGGCCTTGTCGCAACACTTGGCAAAGCTTAGAGCAGTAGAGTTTGTGGCAACGCGCAGGGAGTCGCAGACCATCTATTACCGGCTAAACGACCCTCGTGTAGAGTCGATAATTCAGAACTTGTATAACGTATTTTGCCAGCCGAATTAATTAAACCTTAGGGTAATTGCATGACTTCAGCAGATAAATCTTTTATCGAACGTTTGCTCGCCTACAGTTTAGCGGGTGGCTTACCTTCAGCGATTCTTATTGTCTCGCTTTTATTGGGCATGGTCGCGCTGAACTACACTCCACGTGAAGAAGAGCCTCAAATTGTTGTACCGATGGTCGATGTGTTAGTCAGTTCGCCAGGTATGTCTTCTAAGCAGGTAGAACGGCAGGTGACAACACCGCTGGAAAAACTTCTGGCTCAAATCCCGGGTGTAGAGAATGTTTATTCCACCTCAATGAGCGGTCAGGCGGCTGTTACTTTACGATTTTATGTTGGCGAAGATCGTGAAGATGCAATTCTGAATACCTATAACAAACTTCATTCCAATCAACATAAAGTCCCTCAGGCAGTACAAAACTGGCGCGTAAACCCGGTTGAAGTGGATGATGTGCCGATCATGATGTTGGCTTTGTATTCCAAAGGCGATGCTAGCGATTATGACTTAAGGCGGGTAGCGGAAGAGCTGTCGACTTATATACAGGCAATTCCTGATACCAGTGAAGTCAAGGTAACGGGGGGCCGAGAACGAACGATAAGGATTTTTTTACAGCCCGAAAGTTTGGCAGCGCGTCAAAGTACTTCGGCAGACGTCTTGCAAGCTTTACAGGTGTCCAATCTGCTTCAAAGTAGCGGCAACTGGTTCGTTGACAATGAGTCTATTCAACTCGAAAGCGGCGACTTTATCCGCGACCTTAGTAGTCTAAAACAGACGGTGGTCAATGTTGTCGATGGGATTCCGGTAACGCTTCAGGATGTAGCTGAAATTGTTGACGGCCCTGCCAATGCGAGTACTTATACCTGGTTGGATTTTGCTGAAACACATCCAGAATTTGAAGGGGTCCCGATCGCCGCACGTAGTGATTTACCGATGTCGGTTATCAGTGTCGCCAAACAGCCGGGAAGCAATGCAGTCAGTGTGGCTCAGGAAGTTCATAAGCTTATTGCAGCGCTAAAGTCAGATTTATTGCCGACAAGTATCGGCATAGAAGTGCTACGTGATTACGGTGCAACGGCGAATGAGAAGGTTGATAACCTAACGAGTAGCTTGGCCTTTGCGGTCTTTACCGTGGTGGTGTTTATCGCGGTTTTCCTTGGCTGGCGCCCTGCTTTAGTTGTTGGTATTGCGGTACCCATTAGTTACGGGGTGACCTTGGCCTTGGATATGGCTTTTGGTTATACCATTAACCGTGTGACCTTATTTGCTTTGATTCTATCACTAGGTTTACTTGTCGATGACCCGATTACTGGTGTCGATAACATTGAACGATATTTGAAAAAGAAGCTGCGTGGCAAAGATGGAAGCCAGGACCCTGGTACGGCCTCTCAAATTGTTGCAGCGATATCAGAAATCAAAGTGCCTTTGATAATGTCGACCATCACTATCGTCCTGGCATTTATTCCGCTTGCCTTCATTACCGGAATGATGGGGCCCTATATGGCGCCGATGGCTTTCAATGTGCCAGTGAGCGTCGGCGTCAGTACGCTGGTGGCATTTTTAGTGACGCCTTGGTTGGCGAGTAAACTTCTGAAACCTTCGGCCATTGTTGCTGAACAGGGTGAGGACAGTCGTGCTGATAGCGGGAGCCCTTTTTTCCGACGTGTTCTCTCTCCCTTTTTGAATGATCGGAGAAAAGCAAAATGGGTCTTATGGGCTGTGCTGATCTTATTCCTAGCTGCAGCCATGTTACCTATGATGCGCTGGGTTCCCTTAAAACTTCTGCCTTTTGATAATAAAAATGAAGTGCAGATTATTATCGATATGCCAGAGTCAGCGACCTTGGAACAGACAGCGAGTTTGGCTAAGCAGATCTCCTTACAAGTGACGCAAGTAAACGAAGTACTCGCTTCAGCCGCCTTTGTGGGGGTGGCTTCGCCTATCGATTTTAATGGTATGGTTCGCCGTTACTATCAACGCACGATGCCTTATCAGGCAGACTTGCGGCTGACCTTACTCGATAAAGCAGAAAGAGAGCATCAGTCTCATGGCGTGGTGCTGCGTTTAAGAGACTTGCTTAAGTCTTTTAATAAAGAAGGTGTATTGGTTAGAGTGGTGGAAGTGCCACCAGGGCCCCCGGTATTGAGTACCTTGGTCGCTGAATTGTACGGTGACAAACTGACTCCCTACGAGGATATACAGGCTGCTGCATTGAGTGTAAAAGAGCGCCTGGAAAAAGAGCCTTTTGTCGTGGAGGTTGATACCACTGTCGAGGCTGAACAGAAAAAGCTTCGCTATACCCTGGATAAGACAGCAGCAGCTTTATCTGGAATTTCTTCTGCTCAAGCCAATCAAGCTTTAGTTATTGCTAATCAAGGCATGGCAGCGGGTTTCTATCAGCAAGAAAGAGAAACGTCACCCGTTCCGCTTTATTTAGAGCTTGCGGAAGCAGATAAAAACTCGATTGAAGATTTAGCGCGTTTGCAGGTAAGAGGTCAAGCAGGGGTGATCAAACAGAGCAGCCGCTATGGCTTGGACAGTGCACCGGTGCCCCTCGTTGCTTTGGGAGAATTAGGTGCGTTCGAAGAGCATGTCTCGGATCGTGCAATTCATCATAAAGACCTAAAGCCGGTCGTTTATGTGATGGCAGAGCTGTCTGGTAGAACGCCTGCTGAAGTGATTGCTGATGTGAGTGGCGATTTACAGCTTGGGGCAGAAGCGAAACAAGAAAACCTGAATGTTAGTGATTGGCAGTCTCGCAACTTTCTTTCGCTATTCACTGGTGAGTCAGCCGGACAGACTTGGTCGCTACCTGAAAATATCCAGCTCGAATGGGGTGGTGAAGGCGAGTGGAAGATCACCATAGATGTCTTTAGAGATATGGGTTTAGCATTTATGTTTGCTTTGGCAGGTATCTTCTTTGTACTGAAGATACAGACACAATCTGTCCGTCTTTCCTTGATTATTATGTCGGCTATTCCTTTGACGATTATCGGTATTATGCCTGGTTTTGCAGCGCTGAACCTTTTTGGCGAACGAGTGATTGCAGGAGCGCCTGAACCCGTATTATTTACCGCCACAGCGATGATCGGCATGATTGCTTTGGCTGGAATCGTTGTTCGCAACTCTTTGATACTCGTAGAGTTCATCACTCAAGCCAGAGACCGGGGTGTGGAGCTTAAAGAGGCGCTTATACTGGCGGGCTCCGTTCGTATGAGGCCTGTTCTACTGACTGCTGGCACTACCATGCTGGGTAATCTGGTGATTATCCTTGACCCGGTCTTTAGTGGCCTGGCTCTGGCTATTATTTTCGGCATCATTGCCTCAACCATCTTTACCTTGCTGGTGGTACCAATTGTTTACTTGTTGGTGTTCGATAAGCCAGAAAATAACTCATTAACTGATCACGCAAAATTAGGATACGAAGATGCAAACAAATGACTCCGTATTAAAAAAACTGGGCTTACCTGTACTGGCAATTGCTTTACTTATCGTTATGGTTGCCTGGATGGCGGGTGCCTTTAATAACAAGGTAAAGCCCGGGCAAAGTGAGCAGCAAAGTTTGGTAAAACTCGATGAGCTACTAAGGCAAGCGATTGAGGTCGAACGGGTGAAGAAGGAAGTGTTCGAGCCAGTGCCAGCAGGTATTGAAGCGAAACAGAATTCACTTATCTCATCACGTATTCTAGCCAAGATAGAGAAAGTACATGTACGAGCAGGGCAGCAGGTTAAACAAGGGCAGCTACTGATTGAATTGGAAAAGGCAGATTTGCTATCACGGGAGTCTCAGGCAAAAGCGGCTTTGTCTTCAGTGTCTGCACGATTGTTGGAAGCAAAGAATAATCTTAAGCGTTCTGAGGACTTGAGTCAGAAAGGCTTGATTGCTAACGCTGCTTTGGAGCAGACTCAGGCAAACTACGATAGCTTGTTAGCCGGTAAGCAAAGTGCAGAACAGGCTTTGTTAGAAGCGCAAACGGCCCTGGGTTATGCTCAGGTGCATTCCCCTATTGATGGTCTAATAATCGATCGCTTTGCAGAGCCCGGTAATACTGCCCAACCAGGGATGCAGCTTCTTACCTTATATAATCCAGCTACTTTACGAGTCGAGGCGCATGTGCGCGAACAATTGGCGATCGGCCTCAGTTTGGGTGACACCTTGCAGGTAAGGATTCCCTCGATGAATAAGAATCTGCCTTCAGTAATAGAAGAAATGGTGCCAGCAGGTAATGCTGCATCTCGAAGCTTCTTGATTAAGAGCCGTCTGGAGGCTGAAGGCTTGCTACCTGGCATGTATGCGCAATTAAGTGTGCCGGTGGGTACGAAACAACAGATTCTATTGCCTAGTGATCGTATAGCTTATGTTGGTCAGTTGAACGTTGTTTGGGTTTTGGAAAACGAGCAAGTTGTTCGACGCTTTATAAGAGTTGGCGATCAGAAAGAAAACGGGATGATCGAAGTCGTCTCGGGATTGCGTGCCGGAGACCTTGTTTTACCTGTTCAGAGCTAAAGGGGGACTTTCTCCCTATTTTTCGCACCTTTTGTTCGCTTATTGAACAGTTATGCTGGCAATAATGCCAAATAAATCACACTATATTTCAATAACTTGTCGTTTAACATTCGTTGACAGTTGAGTTAGAACTTCCGTGCTAGTCTTCACTTAAATCAAAGCAGTAAGCTTGTTTATCAATCTTTTTGATGTGAAGGAATTCTATTGTCAGCTATAAAAAACTCTATCTCAATACTTGTACTGTTTGTCTTTGCTTGTAGTGCACAGGCTTCGGCTAGTGTCGCTCAGGATGCAAGTAGTGAGTTCGGCAGCATGATGCTATTTTCGGCTGGCTTTGTTGGTTTATTTGCAGCACGTAAGCATATGAAGTCCGAGGCTTCCTAAAGTTCATAATTCGTTAAAGTACGTCCCTGTTTTACCTTGCTGGTTTACCAGTCCCCTTTATGCGGGGTAGCTCTCCATCCCCGCTTTTTTTCCATTTCTGTTAGTTCTACGAACGTAAAAACCGTTTAACGCCTAAAAGCTGGTTAGATACTTTATAGTAGCTGGTCGGTAGTACCTTATAAAGAATATCGACAAACTTGGCATCGGCACCAATTAATACTCGGAAGGTCTTCTTACGCATGCCTTTTTCGATGACTTCTGCCGCTTTTGCAGGGCTTGTTCGTGCCACCGTTTCAAAGTGTTTGGCAAGCTCATTGGAATTAGCTGCTTCAGTTTCAGCAGAATTTGCAATGTTGGATCGAATACCGCCGGGCATCACACAAATAACATCAATATTCTTACCTGAATAAATCATGTCTTGTTGTAAGGCTTCGGTAAATCCGCGAACGGCAAATTTAGAGGCATGGTAGGGCGCTACCATTGGCATGGTGATCAAGCCGAATATTGAAGCGACATTAACGATCATGCCGCGTGATGACTTTTCAAGTAATGGCATCATTTCTCGACAACCCATAACGACACCATTTAGGTTTACATCCATTACTTTGTTAAATAGGGCCTCAGAAGTTTCTTCAAAATAACCAAAAGACGTCATGCCTGCATTATTAATGAGTACATCTAAATGCCCGGATGAAAGCTCAATATCTTTAGCGAGAGCTTGCCAGTCCTCCTTTGAGCAGACATCGGACTGCTTGGAAATAATGGCTGATGAGCCGATGGCTTTACTCGTCTCTTTAAGACCTGCTTGGTTGATATCAGTGACCACTAAATTTGCACCCAGCTGCGCGAATAGTTTAGCAATTGCCTGACCAATACCAGAGCCCGCGCCGGTGATGAGAATTGTTTTGTTCGTCCAAGTGCTTTTCATGTTAAGACCCTTAAGTTGTTATTTTAATTTAGGTGTTTACGCCGCTTGTGCATCCTGACTATGTTTAGGTAGTTTTGTATCCAGCCAGGTAAAGATCGACTCCCTTATTTGAGGGAAGAAGCTTCCTCCCACGGTATAGTGACAGGCTCCTTCGATAACTTTTATGCTGGCTGAAGAGCCATATTTTCGGGTGATCTTATGTTGGATTTTTATCGGTGTGATTTTATCTTCGGTGCCGCCAATCACTAATACCGGGCAGCTTACAGATTGATAATCCACCTTGGAGGGGGGCTTGCGAAATAAGAACCACATAGATAGTTGTGTTGTGACTCGACCTGACTCAAAGGTAGATGCTTGAGTGAGTTGCTTGTGGATATCAGCGCTCTGTGTGTTCGCGATACCGTACTGAATATTTCTTAATAATAAATTGGTATACGAGCGCCATAAGGGAAATTTCAACAAGTTATGTCCAAAGGTTTTGAGTACCGACCAACTTGAAGCATTAATGCCCGCAGGCGCAGCTGAGGAAATTAAAATCAACTGAGAGCAGGGTAGCGCTTGTGCAAGCAACTGCGCGAGTAAACCGCCCATTGAGTGGCCGACTAATATCGGTGATTGATTTGAATGGGCTCTCGTGAATTTATTTATGTCTTGCTTTAAAGAGGCGACATAATCTTCGATACCCAGTCGAGCTAAAGAGCGCCTTTTGTCCTCGCATAGCTTATTCTTAGGGTAATGAAGTGGAAGTCTCGGAACGAGTACAGGGTAGCCTTGTTGTTCAAAGGCGTCTTTCAGTTCATCTAATATGTCTGGTGTGCTCCACATTCCGTGGATCAAGACAACAGGAGGTAGAGATTTCATACTTCTACCTCCTCAACTTTTTCGGTCGTTTGTGTCTTTTCTTTGGCGACGGAAGGCGTACTTGTTTCAGTTTTTTCTACCTTATGAAAAGCTTCAAGAGGCGTGTTGTCATCAAAACGAAGTACACCGTCGTCGAGTTTGCTGTGTTTGATGGCAAAGATGTCTTTGAAGTAAAAGTCCTTATTGCACCATGGAAAGGACTCTCCCTGGCCAGGCAAGCGGTCGAGAGCTCTTAATACGTAGCCAGATTTCAGTGCAACAATGGTGCTTTGTTTGGCGTTTGGTTCACGGTAAGGGTAGACACTTTGGTAACCATTTTGCTCCATGTGTTCCAATAGGCGGCAGACATAATCAAAGGTCAGCTCTGCTTTGAGCGTCCAGGAAGAGTTAGTGTATCCAAAGACCCAAGCAAAGTTTGGCATTTGGCTGAACATCATGCCTTTATAGTTGGTTAGCTTAGGCGCATCGACGTCGTGACCATCGACACTCAGTTTCATTTTTCCCCATAGCTGAAGATCGAGCCCTGTGGCGGGAACAATAATATCGGCTTCAATTTCGTCGCCCGACTTCAACAATATTCCTTTCTCAGTGAAGCGCGCTATATGCTCAGTGACGATACTCGCTTTGCCGGAACGAACTGAATTGAATAAATCTGCATCAGGTACCAGGGCCATACGCTGATCCCATGGATTGTAGGTGGGCTTGAAATGAGTATCGACGTCAGCTGCTCCCGCCAGTGCTTTCCTATTCATATCTCTGACAAGCTTACGAATAAAGTTTGGAAAGCGTTTGGATAACATAAATACCATTTGCTGCATGGTAGTGTATTTGGCGCGCATGATTCTATTCGTTAGGCCCGCCGGGAGTATTTTAGAGATTATTCTAAATAACATGTCTGAAGCGGGGCGAGAGTAGACGTAGCTTGGCGAGCGCTGAACCATGGTGACATGAGCTGCTTTCTTTGCCATTGCGGGTACAACGGTGACGGCCGTCGCACCACTGCCTATGACAATAACGCGCTTACCTGAGTAGTCCATATCAACAGGCCATTGCTGAGGGTGGGCAATGGTTCCTTTGAAGTCATCATAGCCTTCGAAATTTGGCAGGTAACCTTTTTCATAATTGTAATAGCCTGAACAACAGGTAAGGAATTTCGCAGCAATATGGTACTGCGACCCATCTGCTCGCTCGATACTGACAAGCCAGCGGTTTTGTTCCGAGTTCCAGTCAGCTGATATGACTTTCTGTTGAAAACGAATGTACTGGTCCAGGTTCTCATCAGAAACCAGTTCATCTAGATAATGCTTGATGCGGTCAGCTGTGCCAATATATTCACGGTCTGTCCAGGGTTTGAAAGAATAGGAAAAGGTATACATGTCAGAGTCTGAACGAATACCCGGGTATTTGAATAAGTCCCAAGTGCCGCCAATGTTTTTTCGACCTTCAATCACTGCAAAAGAGGTATGTGCGCGCTTTTTCTTTAGGTTGTAGCACATGCCAATGCCAGAAATGCCAGCTCCAACGATCAGTACGTCGAGTTGCTCATAGTCTTTGTTCATGATGATCTCCTGCAATTACCGCGAAAGTTATCGTGCTTCTTTTTTATTAGTTTTCTGCTGAAATATTCGTATCAGCTAAAGTGGGTATATGCAGATTAGTGACTGTTGGTCACATAATATAGGATGCTTCCTGTCAAAAATTGATAAATACGGCCATAATGACAGTTGAGGCTAGTTAATTGTTACTTTGGTCACCTAATTCAAAGAAAGGTCTGTAGGGTTTATGTATGTAGGCAGTGCTAAAAAGAAGCAGTCGATATTAGGTTTGATTCCACTGTTTAAAGCGGTTGAAGACTTGGGGGCAGACCCGGAAGAACTTTTGCGGCGCAGGGGGATGTCCTTGCAGAATATGAATGGTGCCGCCGTGATTGAGCAATCTTTGGAGCTGGATATCGTGTCAGAAGCAATAGACTTACTGAATGACCCTATTCTTGGTGTCAAGGTAGGCAGTCAGGTGACATTTACCTCATACGGTACCTATGCAATGTTGCTTATGAGTGCACCAAATTTTGACCAGGCTTTGAAGGTTGGCGCTCAATTTCAGTCATTATCACTGCTCTTTTCACATATGACTTTGCATTTTGATAAAGATTGGATAGAGCTACGTTATACCTTACCAGAGGCCTCACCTAAACTCAGGACATTTATTGCCGACAGAGACCTTATGGGAACCTATATCTTTGTAAGGGAGTTTCTTGAAAAACCAAACGAAATACTAATTGCTGCAGGTACTGCTCGGCCTAAGCCTGAAGGTAAGTGTTTGGCGGAGTATCAGAAATATATCGACTTTGATTTACATTTCGATCAGCCCTATAACTGGTTTCGGCTTCCACGCGTCATTTTGAGTGTGGCGATGAAGCACGGGAACCCTCTCGCTCATCAGCTATATCGAGTTCAAGCTTATGAGCTATTACGTAAGTTCTATTCGCAAGATGAAGATATTGTTTCACAAACCAAGCAAGTCATTGAAGGCTACGAAGGGCGCTTTCCAAGCGTTCCTGAAGTGGCAAAGATGTTTTCTGTGAGTGAGCGTACCTTCCGCAGAAAACTAAGCGCTGCCAACACGAGTTACCAAGGTATCCTGGATGAGCATAAGAAACAGCGCTGTCTAGGGATGATGGCTGCAGGGAAAGTGTCAGTGGCCGCATTGGCTGATCAGTTAGGTTACGCTGAGTCCGCTAGCTTTTTGAGAGCGTTTAAACGTTGGACTGGATGTACGCCTAAAGATTATCTTAGAAGAGTTTAGCGAGTAATTTATCCCGGCTGGCTATAAGACTACTCGTATCTGCAGCCTTGGAATATCATCTGAGTGAAAACGATAATTACTTAGAACAATGTGCATGTTTAGTCTAAAATATTTTCTTTCTGAATAAAAATTGCATTGGAGCGCTTAAGTAATGGGGATGATTGAATCTCTCGGGAGTCATTTTGACGATAGTTACGATTTTATTCTGAGTAACGATAGCAACTTTTTTGATTCTTTCTATACACACTTTTTTAATAGCTCTAATTTAATAAAAAATGCTTTTGCTTATATCGATATGGATAAGCAGAAGCAAATGCTTCGAGAATCTATAAAGCACTTAGTCAAATTCTACTGTACTAATAAAGAAAGCGAATACCTAAAAACTATCGCTCGACATCACGCCGATAAAGTTCGAGCTGACGAATATATGTATAAACTTTTCGTAGACTCTTTCATTCAGGCTATTGAAGATACCTACCCTAACTTTTGTGAGGAAGCAGCTTTAGTTTGGCGATGCGCCTTAAAGCCAGGCATCGACTTTATGAACTCTTATAAGGCTTAGCTGAACAGTGTTCCCAATTTGGGTCTTTAGAGACCAGTTTCCTGTTAATAATAAACAGACTCGGAACCAGGATGAAAGCGGTGCTGACTATGTCTGCAATAGTATGATATTGCTGGTAAAGCATTAAAATCGCATACGCTAAGAATGATACTCCCAAGGCAACTTGCCAGTGAACTTGAAACGTTGAACCTTGAGTTAATAACATCACTAAGGCCAGGGATAATGCTGTATGAGTGCTGTAGTCTAGTGAGACTGTAGGCCAAATAAGAAAATAGTTATCCAGAGCCATTAAGGCGTAAACCAGCGCTACTGATACCAAGGTTTGTAGACTGAACCTGGCTGCTGTTCGGTATTGTTTATTAAGGATTTGTCTGGCGATAAAGCCAAGTACAAGCAGTCCTAACAAAGGGATATAGGCATCGGCGATGGCATCAAGTTGCTGGTAGTTCACTTTGTTAGCCTTGGTGTAAATCCATCTTATAAAAAGCTGGGATAGTTGGGCAGTTTTGCCGTGACCAGTTCGTCATGAGCCGGGACGATCACTAAGTCAGGGTCACGTTTGCTTAAAGAGTGAATTTGATCGATGACTTTTTCCGCTTGGTCTACGTTATTATCGACACCAGTTGCCCACTGAACAATCTTCGGACGGCCGCGGTTGTCTTGAATTCCTTTGATCGCCCATGTTGCATCGCCAATGAAGAAATAGCGCCCTTTGTCTGGCGTATTAACAAAAAGACCCAAGTGCCCTTGCGAGTGCCCGGCCAGGTCGACTAACACTAAGCTGCCGTCACCGTAGATATCCAAACTTTTATCGAAGCCTTGGTAGGGTTGATCTAAGAGCTTTATGAATTGCCGTTTGATGTCAGGACTATCAAATTGCGATAAGACAAAGGCGGGTGGCTTGCCTTGGTGCGCGGCGTCATGCTCTTGCTGTTGAATCCATACCGGTGTTGCTGGGAAGTCTTCAATTGCACTGACATGATCCCAGTGCATATGGCTAGGGATGATGGCTTTAATTGTGCTGATGGGGTAGTTATTCGCGTTTAACTGGCTAATGGCGGGTTTAACGTTTTCGATCGCGAACAACTGTTTCTCCCAAAAAGCGAATACTTGCATTTGTTCTTCGACTTCAGTGCCGATGCCGCTATCCCAGAGCAAATCACCCTTTGGATGTTTGATAAGAATTGCGTTATGCACTAACGTTCGCTGAGTAAACCAGCTACCACTGGATACCACCATCGCTTCTTGCGCGCCGCCTGATTCAGCGGTGACGATAACTGAAAAACTAAGATTTGCAGGTATCATCTCTCCAGCAAAAGTTGATGTGCTGCTTGTGAAAGTGATAAGCAGGAGAGGGATCAGCATGGTAAGTCTCATGACTAAGGGCTTCATAATGTTCTCTTTGTTTTTTGTATGATGAGGCGATAGTAATGACAATAGACTGATAGGTAAAATATATAATAAATATACCTGATATATATTTTATATGTATTTAGAATGCTGAGAATAATAACAAGCGACAGGCTATCACTTCCAGGAGCTTAGTGATCGCTGCGGTATTTGTTCTTATCCTGAATTAAGCGCATATTTACCTTAGCCTGAATGTTGGTGAGAGGAAATTATAAGACTGATATACTCAAGGCGCTTTAGAAGGAAATGAAGCAGAAATACTCTGCTTGGTGGTCGTTTCGCTTCACATGTTTGCATGTTAAAGACTCAATCAATAGGGAGATAAATTAGTGAACGTAATTAAAGCGGGCGCCAGCCTCATGTTGTTATTGTCTGCAAATTTAAGTGTTGCAGAAAACCACCACCATAGTACTAAGCAGTTTAAAGTGACTGAGTTAAAGCCAGGCTTTCACTTTCTTCAGGGAAAGGGCGGGAATATCTTATTGTCCGAAGGTGATGACGGGTTGTCGATAGTGACTATGCCGATATGTCAGGTGGTTTAGAGAAAACACTTGATACTTTTGGTAAACCGCTTAAGTACATCCTAAATACGCATTGGCATGGTGACCATACTCAAGGCAATAAGCTCTTGGGTAAAGAGCCTACCGTTGTCGCGCATGATAATGTTTATCAGCGTTTGAACTCTCGTCAAGAGGTTAAGCTGTTTAACATGGTGTCGGAACCATACCCAAAGCATGCGCTGCCGGATATTACCTATGATCATCGTATGACTATCCACTTTAACGGGCATGATATTTCTGTAATGCACTTGCCAATCGGACATACTGATGGCGATAGCGTGATCTTCTTTAAAGAACAAAATATTGTCCATTTGGGTGACCATTTCTTTAACGGCTTTTACCCCTTTGTTGATGTGGATGCAGGTGGGCGTGTACGAGGTGTCGCCCAGAATATTGATCGAATTTTAGATTCTATCGATGACTCAACCCAAATTGTGCCTGGGCACGGACCAATGGCAACGAAGCC
This sequence comes from Oleiphilus sp. HI0043, assembly GCF_001634935.1. Classification (NCBI taxonomy): domain Bacteria; kingdom Pseudomonadati; phylum Pseudomonadota; class Gammaproteobacteria; order Oceanospirillales; family Oleiphilaceae; genus Oleiphilus; species Oleiphilus sp. HI0043. The sequence continues at coordinate 25,972 of NZ_LWEY01001899.1, forward strand.
AGACCTTATTGCCTTCAGAGACATGTTGCGTGGTACGGCGAAAGAGGTCGAGAGCATGATGAATGACAAGAGCCTGGAAGAGATACAAAGTGCAGGTTTGAGTGCAAAATGGGACGAGTGGGAAAACGGTTTCTTAAATGAGCCTACCTGGATCAAAATCGTCTTTAATAGTTTGCATGCGAGCCAGCACGATAAACCCAATAAACATAAGCACAAACACTAAGTTTCTCTTAGTATAGAGGCTGAAAGTAATGATGCTTTCAGTCTTTATCTAAATGAAACCAGAGAGCTTTCTGGTCTAGTGGTGTCGCTTCAGGAAGCAAAGGGTTAATCAGGCGATAGTGTAGTCGCTGCTTTAAATTAGCCTTCAGTATCAGATCAGCATAATACTGCTGGAACAGCGCATCGAACTTTCCGTCCAACAGGGCTTTCTGAAGCCCCTCTTCTATAAGGCTAGCTAAGGCCGTATTTTCTTGTGCGACAAAGAAATACGTAGCGGTCGGGTAGCTGAGTAGCGTGTGAGGCTCAAGGGTAATGTTGCGATGTTGATGCGTTTCTAGTTCATCCCAGATCTCGATAATAGAGCGAGGAAAGAGTTCCGCCCGATTAAGTGACAACACTTGAAATAAGCCTTCGTAACTGGGGCCAGTTTGTACCTTAAAATTGTTATATCTCAATATGTTGGTATCGGGCCAGTCATGCCCTTGAATGAGTGTGGCTTTTTTTAAAGCCCTTAAATCTTGGCTTTGTTTTCGTGTTGCCAACTGCTCGGGTGTTGTCAGGAACAAGCGCCAGCCAATCAAGCCTTTATAAATAGGGATTCTAATAGGCTTTACTTCTGACTCTCGTTCTTTGGAAGTCATGGTCCACATCACATCGATACCCTTGCTTTGGCTCAACTGTTTGATAGCCCGGCCTTGTGTCATAAAATACTGCGAGGGTTCTACTGTTAGAGGCACCGAATGATAACTTAGGGCTAGCTTTAATAGCTCTATTGGGTAACTGTGATGTTTGGTGAATACTTCGCCTGGCTGAGGGTAGCGAATGCTCGTTTGAGTTATCGCATTGGAAAATGAGCTGAAGAGCGAGAGCAATAAGCTGATGTAAATGAGTTTCGAAAAATTCATAATTCGCTGTTACTCCTACCAAGCAAATATTGAGACAGGTATGGCAGTTGGAAGGAATCGATTGCCATCTAAGCAAAAGCGAATTTGACACCTACTAAAAGGGCGCTATTTTTTCCTTCCCTAGCACTATACGATACCTTGAATGGCTCTGGTATTAAACTGTTCTTGTTTGATTCTAATCTAACAAAGATATTGTAAGAATAAACTCTGGGGCTGTCTTATCTTTTTAGGATTGATGGAGGGGCTTGAGGAGAGAGTACCCGGGCAAAACCCAGGCACTCTAGATATTGCTATTGCCTGATCTTTACTTTTCTTCTGGTTTTGGTGCGTAAGGCCCAGGAAGTAGACCCCAGTGCTGGTTATTGACCAGGTTACTACTCGCCATAGCAGAAAGTTCAGGTGTGTGATCGACAATACTGCCGGCAATTTGATCTACTAATGCACCAATGAGAGCACCAGCCAAACCGCCACCGCCGTCACCTGAAGACTTCACAGCTTGGGCTCTGCCATTCCATAATATTTGTCCACTCTTGGCATCTATTAATCGCCAATCTGAAGCCACGACAGTCTTTGAGGATATCACTTGGTACTCCTGCCCCCACTGCTTGATATCAATGTATAACACTGCGTCAGGGTTGATAATTTCCCTAATTTTGTCCAAGGGAATAGTATTCATTTCAGCCGTTGTAGGGAGCCCATTCTCTTTAAACAAAGTATCGACAACTGAAACAGGAAATACATAGTAGCCTTTTTCTGCCAAGGGCTCAGATATCGAGGAAATAAGCGTATAGGGTGCATTAACTTCGACAGAGCTATTATTGGGTGGAATTACCAGAATAGAGGTCGGTTTGCTTTGCTTAAGGGCCGTGTAGTCATAACCTTTAACGGCACAACCGGATAAAACTCCAAAAGCAAGTATTGAAATAACTAAGAACTTGAATCCCTTCATTTTGTTTTCTCCTTATGATGGCTGTTAGATGCTTCCAAGGCGGTGTCTTGCATGTTGGAGCGAGTCAGAATGCCGTCAACAAATACGCTAGATTCAGGGTACAGTGCTTTTTCTTGTAGCAAAGCGCTTTTTGCCAGGCCAGGGTTTCCGGCTTGAGCGTGAACCATTCCTAAGTGAGCATATAGGCCGGGAGGAACTTTCATCCCTTTATTTTCTGCTCGCTCTATAGTTAGGTTTAGTTTATAGATCTGCGTGGCAGTATCTGCTTCGCCGGGGTTGAGGTAAATATCGTAAACGATTTCTTGGTAATCACCCCAATAGTACAAATTACTATGAGTTGAACATGCTTGAGCCAAAAGAATGACCGCCATTGCAGCGATCAACTTGATATTAATGTATTTCATCGAACTTCCTTATGTCGATAGTTAGTTGCTATTTTTCAACAGACCAAACGCCGGACTCTAGATCTCTAACTAAATTATTAATGGCTTCGGTAATCGCGAAGTTAAGAACTTTGCCATTAAGCGTTGCATCATAACCCGCTGTGCCACCGAAACCGATGACTTCGCGATTGCTCAGTGCATACTCTCCGGCACCTTGTGTTGAATAGATTATTTGGCTGGTTGTTACGTCAATGATATTGATGGAAACTTTGGCATAAGCAATTTGCTCCTTTCCGCGCCCCAAGATACCAAATAGTTGCTTGTCACCAACTTCTTTACGGCCAAACTCCGAGACTGCGCCTGAAACGACATATCTTGCGCCCGTAATGTTTTGCTTTTGACCGCGATAGGCAGCTTCTTGCTCAAGCTCTTTCATCGCGTCACGGTCAACAAGGTTGAATCTGTTCGTTTGTTGAAGGTGGGTCTTTAAGATGGTCTTGCCTTGCGAACCTAGGCGATCGCCACCAGAAGAAAATAGACCCTGCATATAGTTTGAACGGTTATTAAAATTGCCTACTACCATGGCTGTTTTCTTACCACTATAGTTTGTTTGATAGCTGGCAACTCGATCTGGTTGAATAGCTCGCTTACTTTCCGTTGCGCAGGCGCTAAGGAGTACAAAAAGTGAAACTAAGGAAATTACTTTGCTAAAACGTAAGGAGAAATTCTTCATAATTAAGGTCCTTCAGGTAGGTTTGCTCCAAAGATTATCACAGCAACAAGCCTAGGTGTACTGGATTAATCTTCAATATGGGGCGAATCACCCCGCTTAATTGGGTATAATNTGCGCCAGTTTTATTTTTATCTCATTCTGTAAAAGAGGCCTCCTTTGACCCAGTTTCGTCCCTGTATCGATTTACATCAAGGCAAAGTAAAGCAAATTGTTGGTGGTAGCTTGAATGACCAAGGTGCCGATACTAATTTTGTGAGTGCTTATGATGCGGCTTACTATGCTTCCTTATACAAGGAGCATAACTTACAAGGTGGGCATGTTATTGCACTAGGCCCAGGAAATAAGGACGAAGCACTTAAGGCACTATCGGCCTGGCCTCAAGGTTTACAATTTGGCGGGGGCGTTAATCATGAAAATGCCAGCGAGTTTTTGGAAGCAGGTGCGTCGCATTTGATCGTCACGTCTTACCTCTTCGAAGATGGGGAGCTATCTTCTGACAGAATTGAAAAGATAAAAGCGGAGACGGGAGCGGAGCGTTTAGTGATGGATCTGAGTTGCCGAAAAACCGAATCGGGTTGGAATATTGCGACGGATCGTTGGCAAACAGTGACCCGTACTCAGATTACCAAGAATACCCTCGCTGAGTTGGCAGGGCACTGCAATGAGTTTTTAATACATGCTGCCGATGTTGAAGGGCTACAAGCAGGAATTGATGAGGACCTGGTTTCTTTATTAGGAGAAATTTCCCCCATTCCAGTCACTTACGCTGGCGGTGCACGTTCTTTCGAAGACTTAAAATTGGTTCATCAGTTATCTGGCGGCAAGGTTGATCTGACAATAGGGAGTGCCTTGGATATTTTTGGGGGGGCGGGGCTTACACTTGATGAGTGCATCTCATGGAATGAAAATCGCT
>NZ_LWEY01001900.1:0-661 GCF_001634935.1 Oleiphilus sp. HI0043
ATAAGCGGGAATGGCCTGATACTTGCTGTATGACTGCGTAAAACCATGAAAGAAAATAATAACGGAAGAGATGATGGCAATGACCAATCGTGCGGTTAAAGACGAGGCTGATGAGCTAAATGGACCTGATTCGCTACTGTATGAGCCTTTGAGGGTTTATCTTGCGGATGTATCTTACTTTAGCGGTAAGCTTGAAGCCTTACTGCGTTATAAAGAGATTCCCTTTGAACGGGTAAATGCTTCTGTAGGGGACTTGGTGAATAAGGTTTACCCTCATACAGGTTTAATGAAAGTCCCCGTGGTGCGTTTAGCCAATGGGCAGTGGTTAAAGGATACGACGCCTATGTTCGATTGGTTGGAGTCGAATTTTCCACAGCACTCAATTATGCCAGAAGACCCTGTTGACTTATTCATGTCAAAATTAATTGAAGACTATGCTGATGAATGGTGTTGGCGCTCAGCGATGTTTTGGCGTTGGCGTTACCCCGAGACTCGTCAGCTTCTTGCTCAGAGAATTAGTGAAGAAGTCTTGTCAGACTGGCCTTTGCCTAAAAAAATCGGTGCTTGGTATTTTGCGCAACGACAAACCAAAACCTTTCTAGAAGGGGATGGCGTGTCTTCAAAAACAGAACCCTATGTTAGAAATCATTATTATCATTTG
>NZ_LWEY01001901.1:0-589 GCF_001634935.1 Oleiphilus sp. HI0043
TCGCTTACCTGCTCATAGAGCGTGTGTTACCGGTCTTGGTCTACGTAAGATTGGTCAGACTGTAGAGCTGGAAGATACACCTTCAGTTCGCGGTATGGCTAACAAAGTTAACTACATGGTTAGGATTGAAGGAGAATAAAATGCGTCTTAATTCAATAAGTCCAGCTCCTGGATCAAAGCCTACAGCTCGACGTGTAGGTCGCGGTATTGGTAGTGGTTTTGGTAAAACTTGTGGTCGTGGCCACAAGGGTTTGAAGTCTCGTTCTGGCGGTTCTGTAGCGCCAGGTTTCGAGGGTGGTCAGCAACCTCTAGCACGCCGACTTCCAAAGTTCGGTTTCAGTTCACGTCAAGCTAAGTACTCTGCTGAAATTCGTTTGAACGAATTAGCAGCTGTCGAAGCTGATGTTATCGACTTGGATGCGTTGAAAAACGCAAACTTGGTTCGTCGTGATGCTAAGCAGGCTAAAGTTATTTTGTCGGGCGAGTTATCTAAAGCAGTTACTATTCAAGGTTTGAAAGTAACTAAAGGTGCTCGTGAAGCAATTACTGCTGCTGGCGGAAAGGTAGAGGATTAATACCCATGGCGAAG
>NZ_LWEY01001902.1:0-749 GCF_001634935.1 Oleiphilus sp. HI0043
GTGCCCCTTGGCAAAACAGGGTGAAGCTCAGCTAGCGCCACAGGAATGCTATTGGACGCATAAGAATTCTGAAAACATTGCCGTCAGTTACCGTAGAAGTTATACCGATGATGGCAGCTGCATGATTCTTTTCACTACCTGCGAGCAGCAAGGCTTTCAGCTTGAAGAGCTCAAGAAGCTTTCATTTTTTACTGAAATAAATCCCTCCCCATTGCTGGAGCTTGATGATCAAGGCCTGATTCTTTTTAGTAACCCTGCAATGACTGATCTAATGCTTGAGTTTGGATTTGACGATGAAGGGGCGCCCGCTATTTTACCCAGAGATCTTGCTGCTCTGGTCGGCAAAGCAATAGAGCAGGGTGGTCTAGAGAATATCGAGTCTTCTGCAAATGCTGAAGAAAATAACGATAAGACATCACACTTTTTATGGAGTTTCCATATTAGTGATGGCAGTCAAGGTAGCGCAGTATTGCTTTCAGGGTTAGATGTGACCAGTAATAAAGAAATGGAACTTCAGCGTCAAGAGTTTGAACGAAGCCTGGAGCTCGAAAAAGAACGTACTCGAAAAGAATACTTGGCAATGATGGTGCATGAATTGCGCTCACCCTTGAATGCAGTTGTCGGTTACGCTGGCATTCTTAAATCAAAGTTGTCTAGTCAGTGTAGTGAAACGCAGCTATCTTTGTTCGACCGAATTATCGGGGGCGGTCAGCAGCTCGCTGAACAGATCAGCACGACTTTGGATTCTA
>NZ_LWEY01001903.1:0-926 GCF_001634935.1 Oleiphilus sp. HI0043
TATTTCTGGCAAGATGCGTAAGAACTATATTCGTATACTGACTGGTGACAAGGTTAAAGTTGAAATGACGCCTTACGACCTAACTAAAGGCCGTATCACCTACAGAGCTCGCTAAATTATTTCGTCTGGGGGCTCGCGCTCATTCGCTTAAGCGAGACTTTATAGTCATAAAAAAAGGGTAAGAACCATGTTCTTACCCTTTTTTTCGTCAATAACAACCCTTAGGCTGGCTCTTGCTCATAATCAAAGACAATCTCATTATCTCGAAGATTAATATGGACATCGCCACCTTCAGCCAAACTACCAAAGAGAATTTCTTCTGCTAACGGTTTCTTGAGGTCTTCCTGAATCAGACGAGCCATTGGTCTAGCACCCATAGTTTCATCATACCCCTTCTCTGCAAGATAGAGCTTCACTTCATCATCAACATGCAGCACAACGTTCTTCGCATCCAGCTGTACTTGTAATTCCATAAGGAACTTGTCGACAACATAGCAAACTGTTTCTCTCGATAATGAAGCAAACGGAATAATGCCATCCAAGCGATTTCTAAACTCTGGCGTAAATACCTTATTCAAAGCTTCCATACCATCTGAAGAATGGTCTTGCTCATTAAAACCAATTGAGCGTCTACTAATTACTTCCGCACCAGCATTGGTTGTCATCACCAACACGACATGCCTAAAGTCAGCTTTGCGGCCATTGTTATCGGTTAAGGTGCCGTGATCCATAACCTGCAACAACAAGTTAAAGACTTCTGGGTGCGCCTTTTCAATCTCATCAAGCAATAAAACGCAGTGAGGATTCTTATTGACCGCTTCGGTCAATAAGCCACCCTGATCATAGCCAACGTACCCAGGAGGCGCACCAATCAAACGACTGACGGTATGTCGCTCCATATACTCCGACATATCAAAGCGAACCAA
>NZ_LWEY01001904.1:0-419 GCF_001634935.1 Oleiphilus sp. HI0043
CTTCTATAAAATGCAGCAGTTGTCGCCTGAGAAAGTCTTTATCGAAGCGCCCACTGCCGGTTCTGGAGCGACCTGCCGATCCTGTGCACATTGCCCGTGGATGGCAATGAACGACCTGGAAAATATGTACTTGGCATTAAGTGAGGGGAGTGGCGAAGTAGAGGTCGACTCCGAATTAAGAGCTGGTGCACTTAAGTCCCTTCAGAGAATGCTAGACTTCTCAGCTACGTTGTAAATAACTTTGGCTTTCCATTCACCCTGTTTGCGCGTTTAAAACAGCGGGTTTTCTTTGATGGCATAGAAGAGGTCCAGTCTTGACTGGATCTTAAGTTCATCAAGCTCACTTGTGGTTTTTTTCAAGGCAAGGCTAAGCTGCTCGATAGCTTGATTCATTCTAGCGGTAAGGTAGAAATATTCTG
>NZ_LWEY01001905.1:0-721 GCF_001634935.1 Oleiphilus sp. HI0043
AGCTGACGACTTATCGTTTAATCGCCTTGGATGTGCTTCAAACGGCGGCGAGATATTTAAATCGGAAACCTGAAGACTTTAAGTCGAGTACACACTTTCCTGAGACTGACCATGTAATGGCTTCAGCTCATATCAATGCACCTCAGATTCGTAGGCTAAAAGGACGCTATGGCTTTGGCGCAGAACGTATCGTTGAGCTGGTAGATAGGAAACCTGAGTTAGCAGACAAAGTCTTGACTAGTGATACCATATTCGCTGAGCTTGTTTATGCCTGTGAAACTCAACTAGTCGTGCATTTAGACGATCTAATGCTGCGCCGCACTCGTTTAGGACTTGTTCTTCCTAAAGGTGGTGAGGCCGTGCTTACTCGCGTCAAGGCTCATTGTTTGGAAGCTTTAGGCTGGGATGAGCCTCGTTGGGATCAGGAGGCGAGCAGGTATCAGCGTATTATTAGTGCTCATTATTCTCTTCCTGTCGAAGAAGCCAAAAAAGAAGAGCGGGTGGTGTGATGAGCGAGCAGTATATCTTCACCATTGATAACGGTACTCAAAGTGTTCGGGCCATAATATTTGATACCCAAGGTAATTTGATCGCTAAGGGCAAACAAGAGCTCGAGCCTTACTTCTCTAGCCAGCCGGGCTGGGCTGAACAAGATCCAGAGTATTACTGGTCTTCATTAAAAAAAGCTTGCGATAAACTATGGGCTGCAGCTGATATTGAT
>NZ_LWEY01001906.1:0-705 GCF_001634935.1 Oleiphilus sp. HI0043
GCAGATCAAGTAGTAAAAGGTCTAGCTCCGGGTCTTCAGCAATGGCTGCCAGAGTCGTCTCCAGGTCAGACGATTCAGTGATCGTAACGTTTTCAAAGTGGGCGTTAATAATTTCTAACAAGGCACTGCGAAAAAGTGGATGATCATCTGCGATATGAAAATGGTACATAAGTTCTCCGAACAGGATTGAATGTCTGTTCAATGTTTATTATTAGAATACGTTCCTTGGAGAACAGCATAGCCTGACTGGTCATAATTTTCGAGGGGTAGATAATGCCTTTCATCTCCCCTCGAGCAACCCTATAGTTATGAGTCAGTGCGGTTCAAACGACCCTCGATCAGCACATCAACTACTGAAGGGTCGTTCAGCGTTGAGGTATCCCCCAAGTTGCCAAAGTCATCTGCAGCAATTTTGCGAAGGATCCTGCGCATGATCTTGCCAGATCGCGTCTTGGGTAAGGCATCGACCCACTGAATCAGCTCGGGTGTCGCAACCGGCCCCATTTCAACTCTCACATGCTGCTTCAGTAACTCTGTTGCATTGGCTGCAAGCTCAACACCGTCCATCGGCGTCACGTAAACATAAATCGCTTCGCCTTTGATATCATGTGGATAACCAACAACAGCTGCTTCCGCCACATCAGGATGAGACACCAAAGCACTGTCTAATTCAGCGGTTCCTAAGCGATGACCTGAAACATTCAA
>NZ_LWEY01001907.1:0-596 GCF_001634935.1 Oleiphilus sp. HI0043
AAAAAAGCGGGTTATCAGCAGGTCGAGACAAGTAAAGATTATGGCGGTAACGATCGTGTTACCCAGGGCCAATGGACTGGGTAAGACTAGTTTTATATCTGTATAGAGGTGAATTGTGAGCGAGCAGCAAAGTCGCGAAGTTTATCAAGAGTTAAGTGATCCGGAGTTATTGCGATATAGCCGGCAGATCATGTTGCCTAAATTCGATGTTGCGGGGCAGTTGGCGCTCAAGAATGCAAAAGTACTTATTATTGGTGCGGGTGGCTTGGGTAGCCCGGTTGCGATGTATCTTGCAGCAGCAGGTGTTGGCTGCATAACTATCGTTGATGATGACCATGTTGATGTTTCCAACTTGCAGCGCCAAATTCTACATGGCGAAAGCTCGTTAGGAAAAATGAAAGTAGACTCCGCGGCTGAAATGCTTGGCAATATAAACCCTCATGTTGAAGTGAAGGTACTTGCCAAACGTCTGGATGAGGAGGGGTTACGGTCTGCTGTCGCCAGAGTTGACTTGGTTTTGGACTGCAGCGACACATTCACAACTCGATTCTCGGTCAATAGAGCATGTGTCGAAGAAGCAAAGCCTCTAGTGTCTG
>NZ_LWEY01001908.1:0-894 GCF_001634935.1 Oleiphilus sp. HI0043
AAGCGAACCAATTGAAGACCAGATTAAGCGCTTTCAAGCCAGCTCAGGCCTTGTGCCTGACGGCATCGCGGGCAGCATGACGCTGATTCATATAAATTCGCGCCTTAACTTAGGCGTCCCTCGACTTATGGGGGCGAATTAGCATGTCATACATTTTAGACGCCTTGAAAAGGTCAGAACAGGATAGGCATCAAGAGAAGGTTTCTTCGATTAATAACGATATGATGGTAATGCCAAGGAATATGTCGCGACAGCCTCTTTGGCCTTACCTCCTAATATTTGTCCTTTTACTTAATGCAGGTGCGTTGATATTTTATTTTCTAGGCAGCAATTCTACTGATGAGAGTGGAAGCTCTGAAAATAGCCTGTTAACTGACAATAAAGCACTCTCCTCGACTGAGCCGGACATTAAGGATACTGGCCGTAAAACCAAGGCACTTCCATCCCATCTCATTGATAAAGCACCCATTCAAGCAAAGCCTCTTCCTATTCTAAAGGATGACTTTTCCGATAAACGCTCTGCTAAGGAGGATAAAGAGCCAGTCGAAGCTGACGATGTTATCCGACCTAAAGCGGGTGTTAAGCGCATCAGCCCGCCGCTTGCCGAGCCTTATTCCGAAGCAGCCCCGGTTTCTAAAGCTGTCGAGGAAAAAATATTGCCGACAAGTGTGAACGACGAGAGCGATAGAAGCAAACAAATTAGTAGTGCACCAAATGCATTTTCAGACCTTCCTCTACTAAGTGAAATGAATATTAGCTTTCAAAGGGGGGTTCCGACAATAGAATTTAGCAGTCATATCTACTCTTCAGAACCGAGCGCACGAAGAGCCATGATTAATAATTTGTACTTAAGGGAAGGGGATGGTTTCTCTGGCTTAGTCATTAGAGAAATTG
>NZ_LWEY01001909.1:0-1102 GCF_001634935.1 Oleiphilus sp. HI0043
CTGTTTCCAGTTTTCAGCATGAGCTTGGCAGGCCCTATTCCTGAGCGGCAGTTATTGGCTATTGTGAGAGATCTAAGAGATGACTTGGAGGCGCTTCCTGGGGTGCTGGAAGTCGATATTGGCGGCGAGCGCGATGAAGTATTGGAAATTATTGTTGACCCGCTGGTACTGGAAACATACCAGATAAACTTTGAGACCGTGTTGAGCATTGTTAATCGTAATAACCAGTTGGTTGCTGCTGGCGCCATAGATAGTGGTTATGGTCGTCATGTCATTAAAGTGCCGGGTGTTATTGAGGATCTGGAAGATATTATGGCCCTGCCGATCAAAGTGGTTGGTGATAGGGTGGTGAGTTTTAGGGATGTTGCGACGGTAAGGCGCTCCTTTAAAGACCCGACAGGGTTTGCTCGTGTAAACGGGGAGTCTGCTTTGTCTTTAGAAGTTAAAAAGCGTGTCGGTTCAAACATTATCGAAGTGATTGAAAGCGTTAAGGCTATTGTTAAAGAAAAACGTCAATTTTGGCCTGCTGCGGTCAAGGAAACGTTTATTCTCGACAAGTCGGGCGAAATCAGAGATATGCTCCAAGATCTGCAAAACAACGTGTCGAGCGCGATTATTATGGTCATGATCGTCATTGTTGGAGCTTTGGGCTTACGTTCTTCATTCTTGGTGGGCATAGCTATTCCAGCATCCTTCCTTAGCAGTATTATGATTATTAATATGATGGGTTTGACCTTGAATATTGTGGTGCTGTTTAGCTTGATTCTGGTTGTCGGGATGTTGGTAGATGGAGCCATTGTTGTTGCCGAGTTAGCCTCACGAAATCAAAGTAAAGGGATGTCGGCAGCGAAAGCTTACGCAAGTGCATCAAAGCGGATGTCATGGCCGATCATCGCATCGACCGCGACAACGCTGGCTGTTTTTCTTCCCTTGATTGCTTGGCCGGGTGTTGTCGGCGAATTCATGAAGTTCTTACCCATTACGGTGATGATTTGTTTGATGGCATCGCTTGTTATGGCTCTGGTATTTTTGCCCGTTTTAGGCTCATGGTTAGGAGGGCAAACTAAGGCTAAAGGGAAGTTAGTAGACGAGTATGAACGTG
>NZ_LWEY01001910.1:0-12429 GCF_001634935.1 Oleiphilus sp. HI0043
CCACCATTCGCATTGAGCTGATTCACTTTGTGTCTTGCGATTGATAAGTTACGAGCAGAAGCTTGCTGACTGATAGGAAACAAAGACATAGCACGATTGTTAAACCAGATCAGGTTAAAGAAGTCATCTTCTTCTAGCTGGTCGAGCGCTTTTAACATGGCCGCTTTAGCCTGTTGTATCGAAGCACCCTGCATACTACCCGAAACATCCAGCACCAAAACCAGATTTCGATCTTGAGAGTCATCCTCAGCGAATTTCTCCTGGGGCGGCATCACCATCAATAAGCCGTACTGGTCTTCACCGCTGTCATCAGAACTTGGCTCGTGCAACACCGTCACAGTGGATTGCGATGCGGCCTCTGGTTGCCAGCTTATTAGAAAGTCTCTATTGGAAAGCTCTGCCTTCCCTGTTAGCACAATTTGGTATCTGCTTGAATCAATCTTGTTAATTCTCACTTGATGACTATTACTCTCTGGCGCATTGATAGGAATGCCAGCATCGATATCCAGCGTAACACTTAGCGGGTTGCCGGCTTTCTCTGCCAAGCGTCGATAATGGTTTTCTGGGAAGACAAAGCCCTTTTGCAGACTAGCGCGACTGCCCTCCTCGACTGTTGATGTATATGTAGGTGTTGAAACCATGGGGAAGCGCAAATCGTATTGCCCAGCTTTATAATCTAGCCATTGTTGATACTCGAACTCTACCGTGACACTTTCATTTGGCCCGATATTAGTGAGCTGAGTTCGAAATCGATTACTTCGACGATGCGATAAGAGGCTGGCCTTTTTTCCCTCTTTGCGAGCCTTGGCAAAGGTTTTAGCTGCCTGCTTTTTTTCCTGAACCTGTCCTTCGACCACTCTGTCACCAATATGCAATCTTAGTTGGTCAACTGCAGCGGTCTCGGGTAAGGGATAGCTATATTCGCCTTCCACCCATAAATCACTGGGGTTATAAAATTCTTGTTTAACGCTCACTCGAGATATCGGCCCCACGACCTGAATACTGACATGAGTCCTCAGCTGCAGAGCCGAGAAATCCTCTTGTTCTTGCTCTGTTAGCGCTTCTGCCTCTTGCCCTTCTATAGGGCTCAACCATAAAGAGCTGTAGCTTTTGCTAGCGTCATGCTCAGACGCCAAGACACTCTGGGATAACATCCAAAGATAAAAAACAAAACTCAAAGCACAAACTTCTGCCACGCTACGCCAGCCTCGGGTTCTAAAAATAGAGCATGAATTATCGAGATAGTGTTTATTCTCTAGAGCTCGCATATGACCTCCAACTAAGTAAAGTCCGTTGATCAAAAACATTATTCACGCCATAGCGACACATAAGGTCGCCATGGCATTTAGCTGCATTCAAATAAGAACTTTCACTGACTTAATTCTGCAAGTGACGTGCTTTCAATCACTTGCGAAGGTTCTATTGGCTCCTCTTTTGTTGAAATTATTTCTTGCGGGCTATCTTGGCCGAACTCGATTGCTACACGACGATCTAAAATTGCGTTGCCCTCATCACCTTCAGCCACATGAGCCATGCTTTCACCGACTGACTTAATCACAATGCGTTCTGCTGAGATACCTTGAGCGAGCAAAGCATCTTTCACGCCCTGAGCTCTCTCACGGGATAGTTCTTGGTTGAATATCGCTGGGCCACTTTGGTCGCTAAAGCCTGTCAAAGTTATCTGTAGATGAGGATAGCGCTGTAAGAACTCCGCCATACTGGAAATACGATCGCTAACATATGAGGGGACACGCGCTTGGCCTTTTTCAAAGTAGATCTCTTGGGTATAGGCACTCAAAAGATTCGACAAATCGCTCTGTTCTAAGGTTTGAACCTTGCTCGCCAACTCAGCTTGTAAGTCATTTAACTTTTCAGTTTGATGGTGATGACGACGCTTTAGCTCACCTAACTTAGCCCTGGTTGCTCTTAGCTTTTCCATCTCTGTGTTCAAGTCATTGGAGCTAGACGTCACTAAGTTCGCCTGTTCGTGCAACTGTTCCTGAGCCTCTTCAAGCGCCTCGTGCTGATCTTGCCCCCAACCAAAAGCACCACCTAAGCTAGCACCTATAGCAATACCCGGAGGGCCTGCAATAATGCCGCCTAAGACAGAGCCAATGCCCAGCCCCCAATAGGTTGACTCATTACTTTCTGCACTCGTTTGTTCTGCCAGTTCATTAGCAAAAGGCGCTGAACTCATACTAGCGAGCAATACCAGGCTGGCGATTTTCGATTTATTCATTATTTGCTTCATAGTGATCTCCACTTAATCTATTTAAGAAACGATATCTGGCACCTGAGTGCTTGCCGTATCGATGAGACTATTGAAACAATTTGCCGTATTTAGGTAATGGAGAGCTTATGAAGCGCTCTGGAAGAAAAAGGCGAGTAAAGGAGAGAAAGCTTAGCTTCGCTTTGACTCTCTGGATAAAGCAGGGCTGTCATGGAGAAGTTATGGAGATCGTCACTTCGTGGCGTAAAAATCATCCATTCTGCGTTATAGTAAGCACTCTGGTTTTATCTATAAGCCCTTTAGGAAAGCTGCAGAATGTCCTACCACATTGCGATCGTTGAAGATGATATCGACCAGCAACAAAATTACGCCGACTCATTGAAGCGCAAAGGCTTTAGCACAAGCTGCTACGACAATGTTGAGGATGCCTTAAACGGTATAAAGAATAATCCACCCGATATGGTATTACTCGATGTGGTACTGGGCGAAGATGAAGATGGAGGTTTTACCATCTGCCGACGCCTGATTGATGGCGGGAGTAAACTACCCGTTATATTCCTAAGTGAGCGTTCTGATGAAATTGACCAGGTGTTCGGTTTGCGCCTTGGCGCTTGGGACTATCAAACCAAGCCAATTTCGTTAGCACTGCTAGCTGAACGAATTAAAAGCCTACAGCGCATTCACCAAGCGCGCATAGAAACCATTGAGCCTTCAACCTCCAGCTCAAGCTCTGAACTATCGATTGATGAAGAAAAGTCTTATGTATCCTGGCATGGGCAATCTATTCCTTTAACGCTAACAGAGTTCCGTCTGTTTTATGCAATTTATCAAGCTGGCTCAGAAGGTATTGATTACCAAGCTTTGGCAGAAAGCACCATGCAGCGCCTCGTTACTAACGGTACCATTAACAGCCATATTAAAAATATCCGCAAAAAGTTTAATGCAACAAAGGTTGAGTTTAAGCATATTCGCAACAAACCGGGCTTCGGCTATCGCTGGGAACAAAGCTAATGCCTGGCTTCGGAATAAAAGCTCAAGTCGCGGTGCTCAGTTTGGCTATGTTAGCCATTCCACTCGTTGCTTATAATTATTGGCAACAGATCAAAGAAGCAAGTTTGAGTACTCAGGCCCATATTCAAGAGATTGAAGCCAAAGCCATCGCTACCAATTTACTCGCCACTCAAAAAGATATTCCCACCCTGCTTGCAGCGAACGAAAGCAGTGAGCTCCATAAGCACGCCTTGGCAGCACCGGTTTTACAGACATCATTGCGACTGGATGGCGAGCTAAGTGATTGGCCAGAAAAGCTGGTTGAATCATCTCGCCTTGCCTATGATAAGCGCTATAGACAAACCAATACGACAGATTCTCCTGAAGCGGCTTTTACCTTACAACTGGCTCAAACCCAGCATTACCTTTACGCAGCTATCGCCGTCACTGACGAACTAGTCAGTTATCGCCGCAACCACCTTCGGCTCGATTATAGTGATCATATTCGCTTAAGTTATCGCGCACCAGAAGGCCATATTGAACGCATCATTCTTCCTGCTGAACATGAAGGCCCCTTAGCGAGTTACTTCAGTAATCATGAATGGGAATACGGTATCGCACCCAGTACTGAGATCGAAAGTCACCAGACAGGCATTCAAGGCTTTTGGCGACGTTCTGAGTCAGGCTATGTTGTTGAATTTCGCCTTCCCCTAAGCCAATTAGATACCCAAGGAGCAGAACTGCATATTGCAGTTGTCGATGTCGACCAGCAGCCCTCCCTTGGTCCCAAGGCAATTATCTCGACACTACCGTCTGAGTTGGCAGGTCAATTTAACCCTCTAGAACTTCATGCAAGAGAGCTACAGCGAGTCATTGACCAGCTGAAGTCCAACTACGCGCATTTAGGCATCTACGACCGCCGGGGCCGCGAGTGGGCCTTTGCAGCAAGAGACAAAGGCGGCTTTGAACTTGATCAAGACTGCCTAAACAATGCCTTGAAGGGTAGCGTTCAGCAATACCAGCATATGAAAGGCGACGCTCCGGACTCCAGAATAACGACCTGTTACCCAATCATTAAGGATAATAAAGCCATAGGCCTAGTCGTCATCGATGAAGCTGCCAGCCATGTACTTGAACAACACAAAACCAGACTACAAGCTATTGCAATTAAAACCGGCGCTATCATTGCCCTGATCATCGCACTGATGTTTATCTATGCCCTCATTCTGGCCCAACGCATCACCAAATTAAGCCACAGTGCCCACAATGCTATTGACGGGCAAGGCCGAATCATCAGCACTGACAATATCTCTAGTAAAACAGCACCCGATGAATTGGGGGACTTGTCACGCAGCATCAGCAGCTTGCTTAAGCAGCAACAATCCTATACGCAGTTTTTAGAACGCATGCCACAAACACTTCGCCACGAGATTTCCAACCCACTTAACAAGCTCAGAACCTCGCTAGAGAACCTAATCGATGACAGGCCTGAACTAAAAGATAATACTTATGTTAAAAAACTCGATGCCGGGGTTGATCAAATAAGCAAGATCTCACAACAGCTCACTGAAGCGGCTAGCCTTGAAAATGCATTGCAAAATGAACATTTAGCAAGCCTGAACCTAAGCGAGTTTTTAGAAGATTACTGCTCATCCTGGGAGGGCCTACGAACCGAACAACCCAATAAAGTGGTGTGGGTGATGGCGGAAAGCTCTAGGCTCGAACAACTACTCGATAAACTTCTGGATAACGCCTTTGGTTTTTGTTCAGATGACGGCAAGGTATGCCTTCGCTTGATCGATAACGACTTAGAAACCTTGATTGAGGTCGAGAATGATGGGCCAACGATTACCGAAGGAAAAATGAATGAACTCTTTGCGCCAATGACTTCTACACGTTCGGAGGGTGGTGAAGTACATCTTGGGCTTGGGCTTCATGTCGCCAGAATCATTGCCGATCACCATCGAGCAACGCTCAAGGTCAGAAACCGTAAAGATGAAACAGGTGTCGTGTTCACCCTGATATTCAGAAAGCTATAGCTTTATAGTTACCTAAATAACTATAAAGCTAAGCGCAATGTCGAGCCGCCTCAAAAAGAGCTATCTATTTATTGAACTCAACGAGCACGACGACGCAGTGAAGCCGGCTTGAAATGACGTGAACTCGGTGCTTCGTCATCAAAAACTACCGCACGCTTCTCTTCTGAAGACAGACCGTTGGCACTATATCTTTGCGATCGTAAATCATGATAAACATTCACGCTCGCCGCTGTACCGGGAAGCTCATAATAGTTTTTCATTAGCGCCATACTCACACGCCATAGCTCATCATACTTATCATACTGATCAACCAATGAGATACCCCAGCTATCTTCATCAACATAGTACACTCGTTCTTTATAGACATGACGAACCCCCTTCTTTAGTTTCGCTTTCACCACGTGTACTCGATGCAACTCCCAGCGAATATACTCAGGGTTGAGGTGCCCCGCTAAAACCAGGTCTGCATACTCCACCCCTTCAGCGTCAACCTTATAATTATTATATGGGATAAAATATTCTTTCAAACCAACATACTCCCAGTTATAACGATCGGGAGCACCGTTATACATATCCGTATCGTCAGCAGTTCGTGTGTTATCTGATGATGCAATCGGTGAATCGTAAGCTAAGTTCGGTGCCCGCCTAACTCTGCGCTGACCAGAACTATAATCCCACACCTGACGCTCCTCTTTTATCTGATCAAGAGTTTCGTGCACTAACAAAGCGCCACCCGCTAAACGCGCGGGCGCTTTATTAAACGCAAGAAAGTAGAAAAGAATATTGTTTAGCTTCTTAAAACTCCCATTAGGTTTATGGAAATTGAATAATATTTCGTATTGCTTCGTAATCGGTGTGAATGCACCATTTCGCTGAACCGCCACTTCCGTTGCACTTTTGGTGAGAAAAACACCTCTCCAGCGCGTCAAATGGTTCCACATAACCTGTAAAGCCTTGTCATCACTGCTGCCATGCAAAATTGGAAATGGCACGCCACCAAAAGCATTTTCGAAGCCCTGGCCATTATCGAGAAGCTCTGAGGTAAGGGCATTCTTACGCGTATTCTTGCTGACCCACTCTGGCAAGGAGTGTGAGCGATGAGTAGGATAAACGTTTATTTTAAAAGTCTCTGGGTAAGTCTCAAACATTTTATACTGACCTGGAGTCAGCTTTTTCTTGTAGTCTTTGTAATTGCTCTGGTCGATCGAGAACTTAATTTCATCGTCGGCGAAGGGGTCGACATGAGGAAAACCGTTGCCCTTAAACCCATCTGGCACCTCGGTAATACCACCATCCCAAGCAGGAATTGTTTTGTATTGATTACTTTCTTTAACTGAGCCAAAAGGAGTCAAAGATACGCCTAATTCAGCTGCGGCCTCCGAAGAAACTTTTGCTTGCGCATTAAAGGACAGCATGGCTATAACAGTTAAACCTAAGAAAGATAAGGATTTTCCATTCATATTCTACACCTTACCTGCTTAATTTGAGGCTTTATAAATTACTTGAACAACGGCAATAGCGAAGCTTGATAAACTCAAAGCATACTAATGGAGCAAGCCGGAACTAATTAGTATAGGAAGGAAAACCTTATTTTCCCAACCCACTGTTTTAAACCTGAGTGAATATTTATATCAACACTAGTCTCTTTGACATTTATGCATCGCCTCTATCATCAAGTGACTAAATCTCTTCATCTACTTCAACATTCGTACTTGTTGAACTAAGATTATCTAATACCTTCACTTTCTACAAATCTTCATTATGAAAACAGCGGAGAATTTCCTATGTACCAAAATTTTGTATCTTCTTTTTTACTTGTTTGCGTTCTAGTATTCGGCTCGGGTTCAGTGCTTGCAGATAAACACGGTCGCTCACAGTGGGTAGACATCAGCAGTGACAAAAAACCATTTAACAAGAATTGTGACTACAAAGTTTGGGTTCTTGAAGACAAGGAGTGGGCTGAGACCTGGTACCTAGAAGCATTTGATAGTGAGAATGCTTTTTACACTATCAATCGCCAAAGCAGTATTTGGAGCGATAAAGATGACTTTTATGCACTTAACTACAAAGATAAAACAAAGTTTTTAACTGGCGAAAACTTTATTGAGGTGGTGCCATTCGCATTATGCTTGATGAAGTAAACTAATTATTCTTGGCTATCAAGGCTCGTTCTCAAAAGACTGCAAGCTTCTGAGAACGACCTAGCGTCTAGGGTTATGATAAGACTGTAGATAGATGGACGCTTCCTGAGAAGTCGTTTGTAGACCATTCTTTAAATGCTTTTGCTCCGAGCTTTACTGTATTCTTAGAAGGCGAGTTTGAGCAAGTCACCAAAGCTTGCGAGTAAACTTTACTCACCTCCTTTGCAGAAAAGCCCAGACTCTCTCGAAGCAGCTCCACAATAAGCATATGCCGCTGCTTTGACGACAAGCCATTCATCTTAACGACAAACTCTACTGCCCCAATAAAAAACAAACCAACTTCACTTCGGTTTTCTTGATCCTCAAATACTCGTTTCTCTCCAGCCCCTTGATGAACACTATTAATATGAAACTGAGCAAAATCAATTAATTGGGATGAGAACCCTACAGCGTTACCCTCTTCAGTTTCATGCCTGCTTAGCTGACTTGCACGGTACAGCGACGATACTCTATGTAAGAGCAATAGCATTAAAAAAGCCGCAAGTGCACTGGCCGTTAGTGCCAAATTATCGTACAACAGCCCATAATCTTGCGAGAAAGAGTTCTGTATACCAAGGTTCATCCATATATCATTCGTCATCAAATATTCCTAGTCGTTACAAACAAAGGGGCCTTAAATAAATTCCCGAGGATTGTAACAAGTAAAGGAATGACAAATTATCCCAAAGTGGTAACAACAGGTAACACTGAGGTAAAACCTTGTGAAATAGCCCATAAGACCTAAGGAAGCGGATTGATCATCGGCAAAATCCCTAGGTGTTTGGGCTTGGAGGGCTTATCCGATGCCTAGGGTTTCATTGACATCATCACGGATAGCACGATAGAGCTTAGCGTCCTTTTCCAGCTTTCTGAGGCTGTGAACGGGGAAGATTTCTCGTAATTTGCTATTGCCTTCCTCATCTTCAATCAGGAATGGCATGAGTTGTTCAACCAGTCGCAACATCACTTCAGGTGATACCGACGCCCCCGGCGAGGCACCTAGTAGCGTCCCGTAGGTTTTATCATCAGAGACAATAATCTCGGTGCCCATCTGCAAGTCACCATCTTTAATGATTTGCACTCGCTGACCTGCCGGACTAACCTGCCAGTTGAATTTACTACTTAAACCTGGCGCAAAGTCTTCTAGTTCCTTCAGCATCTTTTCCTTACAAACAAAGGTCTCGGAAATAAGGTACTTCATTAATGGAAAGTGCTCTCGCGCAACATTCAAAAAGTTAGGGATATCATGAAAGCGCATAGACTTTAAGTACTCAAGGAAACCTCGGCCTTTTTCCAGCACCGGCATAAAGGTCGCAAAAGGACCAAACAGCAAGTAATGCTTTCCGTTAGCAGCACGCAAATCCAGATGCGGAACCGACATGGGTGGTGCGCCGACTTTCGCTTTACCGTAAGTTTTTGCAGAGTAGTGTTTAGCGTCTTCTTCACTAATAGGCGCCATCAAGAAGCGACCACCAACAGGGAAGCCTGCAAATCGAGTTCTATCTGGTAAGTGGCTTAGTTTAAGAAGCGGGAATGCGCCTCCACCTGCGGCAACAAATAGCGTGTCGCCTTTAAAGCGCATTTTCTGATCGCCTTTTTGGGTTTCAACTAGCCATTGCTTAACCGGGTTTTTATGAACACGCGTAACATGCGTTCCGTAGTGAAATTCAACCCCTTCCTGCTTTGCCAAATAAGCAGCCATTTGCTCGGTGATCGACTCAAAATTAACATCTGTTCCCGTCGCAATCATGGTCGCAGCCATCTTTTCAGAAGTCGGTCGATTTTCCATGGTATAGGGGATCCATGATTTAATTTCATCATGATCTTCCGAATACTGCATATGCTCAAAATAGTGGTGCTGAGACATTTCTTCAAAACGCAATTTCAGCTCATTGATACTGTCTTCATGAACCAGGGTGCAGTGTTTTGTCGGAACGATAAAGCTTGTAGGGTCTTCGATAATCCCCTTCTTAACCAAATAAGCCCAAAACTGCTTGGCGATATTGAATTGACCGTGTATTGCGAGTGCCTTTTCGACTTCGATAATATCCTCATCGACCGGCGTATAGTTCAATTCACAATTTGCTTCATGGCCTGTTCCCGCGTTATTGAATACGCTGGAGTTGCTTTTGGCTGGCCCAGAAAGGCGCTCTATGATGGTTATTTTAAGCTTCGGGTTCAGTTCTTTCGCTAGGGTGGCAAAGGTAATTCCCATTATCCCTGCGCCGACAATTACTACATTCATATAATACTCTTGCTTGTAAGCGTGGTTTAAACTTGATACGAGGAGAAGAGTCAGATTTGGCTTGTTTGAGGGTCACCCAAAGTAATGCCAAGATGTTTTTATGATGAGACTACAACACCTGATTTGCCGGTTGAGCTCGATGATAACGAGTTACCGGATTTTACCGGGCGCTATTTTATACAAATATCTGGCCTTTTTCGAGTGATTTGTATCCAAGACATAAAGCACCACTGCTTAACCGAAGCTAAAAAATCATGTTATCTATCAATTAAACTTAAGAGAAAATTCACCTTAGCAACAATTGGCACTGCAGCACCGATAAGATTACTATATAAAAAACAATAAGAGAGTTATCCAAAATGAAAACCTACCAAAGCTTCAAAGAATTCTACCCTTACTACCTATCTGAACACAGCAACGCGACATGCAGGCGCTTGCACTTCCTCGGTACTGCACTCGTTATTTTACTGCTCGTTACACTTATTAGTACGCAAAATTGGTCACTGCTAATCGCTCTGCCACTAGTCGGTTATGGTTTCGCCTGGGTCGGACATTTCTTTTTTGAAAAGAACCGTCCGGCTACTTTTACATACCCGCTATGGAGTTTAATGGGTGACTTTGTGATGTTTAAGGATATGCTGCTCGGCAAAGTTAGCTGGTCTTAGTTGTGAGGGAACCACTGTCTGGTCACGCAACATTCGCATAGAGCAGCATGTTTAATTCCGAAGAAAAAGTCTTAGAGCTTGCTCCATTTTCGAGTAGTAAGGGTTCCATGTTAAACGGGCAAATAGTTTGTCTTCTTCGCTATAACCCCATGCTGAAAACCATACACTTTCACCCTCTTCGCATCGGCGCGTATTTGAGGGATTAAAGCTGTTTCCGCACATTCGTTTTTCTCCTTTTTTGCCGTAGTAAGGGTTGTCTGGAGCGAATAGTGGGCTCATATGTGAGCCAGAACTGATTCTCAGTTCCGGCAGTTTCATAGACTTAGTGATAATCTTATCGTCTTCAATAATAGACTCTCCATACCAAATGAAGCGATTTGATGCATGGGTGAAGTTTGAGTCAAAGTATCCTTTGATGGCATGAGGGTTAATGACACTGTCTGCCTCGCTCATCACAATCAGGGTTGGGACATTTGTTTGCTTTGATTCAAATAAGTCTCTGACATATTGTGCACTCTCAGAGTAAGCGATCGAAGCATTAATTGGCGAGGAGCGATATCGGGCTAGGTTATCTTCTTCTGCCTTCCAGCCCCAGTCCATAAATGTCGCAAAGATGGGAGCCAAACGCTCTACAAAAGGTGAAAATGTCTCAAAGCCCGGAGAAAACAGAAGCAAACCATCAACACCACCCTGCTCAATGGCATTGATAGTCACGAGGTTTGCACCGGTAGAAAAACCGCCTAGTAAAACCTTGTTGTACTGTTTTTTCAGCTGTAGAGCATAGTGGTCAACAATGTCTTGCCAATCTTCATAGTGAGAGAGCATTAAGTCCGAAGGCTTACTTCCGTGCCCAGGCAAAAGTAAAACGTGAACAGCATACCCTTCGCCGTGGAGCGATTTAGCAATATCAGAAAAAGAATAAGGCGAGTCTCCCAAGCCGTGAACCAGCAATACAGCTTTCTGTGTCGGCTCATTAGGCATCAACATAAACGGTGCGTTCATGTTGATCTCTTTTTGCTTGTTCTGTGAAATAAAACTTCGGTTATGCGATAACCATGCTCTAGACACCTCTATATAGCTTTCAAAGTCTCGCTGAATATAATTGTAATACTCAGCACTCTGATGCAAAGGCATTTTGCTGTCCGGCATACTCGCACAACCTTTAACAATCATCAGTGCTGTAAGCACCAAAGCAACGCGCGCTATTAAACGTAACATGATTCTCTCCTTCTGACTTACAGCATGCTGCCCGCTTCCATAGCGATCCATCACTGAGCCCACCATGACGTCGCCATACAATAAGTAAACTAATCAGTGCAGTTTACTTATTTAAATTGAAAAGTAAACTATGCAGTGTAAAAATGTACTTTATTGGTATTTAAGCTGTTGAGACTCAATGTGAACGTAATCTGTCAGACCTTAAGCGAAAAAAGCAAAAGCCGCAGTGAATTAAAGAGAGAGGCGATCATTGATGCCGCGAGAAAAGCCTTTAAGGAATATGGCGTAGATGCGACAAGCATGGATAAGCTAGCGGAAATTGCCCAGGTATCAAAGCGAACGGTCTACAATCACTTCGACTCTAAAGAAGCCTTGGTAATGTATTTGCTGAAAGATCTATGGGATCAGGCGATGGTGAAAATTGATGTTCATTATGATGCCGTCAGCCCCTTGGGTGAGCAGCTAACAGCATTACTAAAGCAAGAAGTGAATCTGGTGGGCGACAAAGAATATATCGATTTAGCACGCGTGGCGCTAGGGCACTTCCTGTTCCAGCCGGAGGCCCTACAAAAAGAACTTGAAAAGTTCGATGATGAAGACACCGCGCTGACGCTATGGTTAGAAAGCGCGTCTAAAGATAAGCGCCTAAATTTACATGACACAGAGCTAGCTTTCACACAGCTTCACAACCTAATAAAGGGAAGTTGCTTTTGGCCTCAAGTTGTTCAAATTGCGCCTGTTTTATCTGAACCTGAAAAACAAGCACTAGTGCGCGAAACCGTTGATATGTTTTTGGCTCGATATAAATAATGATAAATATTAATTGTAAAAGTCAGCGCTTGAGCTGAGCTATTAGAACACT